>WSZJ01000043.1 GCA_009773755.1 Planctomycetota bacterium
CGCCCGCGCCCGCGAGACCGCCGGCGCCTCCTGCGCGACCCGCTCCGTCAAAGCCGGCGCCCGTTGCGGCCAGGAGAGGCGGAGACGACGAGGACCTCGGCACGGTCGACCTGCTCGACGAAGTGCCGACGCTCGATCTCGACGACGTCCAGCCGGTCGACGACATCCAGCCGCTCGACGACATTGCACCTCTTGACGACATCGAAGTCATCCCGGTGGACGAGCCGCCGGCGAGGCCGAAGCCCAGTCCGAAGGGACCGCCGCCGAAGGGACCGGGTCCTGTGAAACCTGGCGGGATGATCAAGCCTTCGGCGGACCTGGACGAAGTCGAGGAAGTGGGCGGCGACGAAGAATTGGCCAGCGTCTTCCTGAACCGCATCCCAGGCGCGAAGGACCAGGAAGTCGCGGCGAAGCTCATCGCGGAAGTGCGCAGTTGCCCGATCAAGGAAGCCAAGGAGCTTGCGGCTCGCATGGTGATCCCGGTCGTGAAGGACATCCCGTACTCTCAAGCCGAGAAGATTCTCGAGAAGTTCATCAAGTCGAAGATCGCGGGACGGATCACGAAGAAAAAATGAAGCCTCCCCTTCGGCTCGCTTCGCTCGCTCAGGGCAAGCCGGCGGGCAAGCGGACGGGCGGGCAGGCGGGCGGGCAGGAACTTGCCGCGTTCCTCGAGGAACATCGCCGCAAGGTCGAGCCGCTTCATAAGCAGACCGGGCTGGCGAGCTGGAAGCACCAGACTACCGGGCTCAAGAAGTGGAGCCTTCGGGTCGAGTCGCTTGAGCGGAAGTCCGCGAAGATCTACGCCGACGCGAAGGCCCGCAAGAAGCTCGAGTCGTGGAGAGCGGCGCCGCCGCGCGAGGAGCTGAACGCGCGGCACCTCGAGATGACCTGGCTCGCCTATTTCCGCGAGCGCAAGGAGCCGGCCCTGATGAGGCGGATTATCGGGCTGCAGGTGAAGATCGAGTCGGTTTACAACAATTTCCGCGCTAACCTGCGCGGCGAACAAGTCGCCGACAACCGGATCGCGGACATCCTGGCGGACTCGACGGATCTCGGGCTTCGGCGCGAGGCGTGGGAAGCCTCGAAGCAGATCGGCGCGAAGGTGCACGAGGACGTGCGGGAGCTGGCGCGGCTCCGCAACCGGAACGCGCAGGCGGGCGGATACCCGGACTTCTACCGTCTCCAGCTCGCGGCGCAGGAAATCGACATCGACGAGCTTTACCGGATCCTCGACGACCTCGAGGCGCGGACCGAAGCGCCGTGGATTCGCGAAAAAGCCGGGATCGATGCGGAACTCTGCGCGCGATTCGGCGTCACCGATGCAAATCCACCGCCATGGTTCTACTCCGACCCGTTCTTCCAGCAGGTCCCGCGCTCCCGCGAGCTCAACCTCAACGCGCTCTTCGAGAAGAGCGACCTCGTGGAGCTGGCCCTCGCGACGTACGACGGCCTTGGAATGGAAGTCCGCGACATCCTAAAGCGCAGCTCGCTCTGGCCCGCGAAAGGAAAGAGCCAGCACGCCTTCTGCACGAACATCGACCAGAAGCAGGACGTGCGCATCCTGTGCAACCTGACGCCCTCGGCGCGATGGATGGAAACGCTGCTGCACGAGCTTGGTCACGCCGTCTACGACAAGTACATCGACCAGAAACTGCCGTGGGCGCTCCGAACGCCATCGCACACGCTCACCACGGAATCGATCGCCCTCCTCATGGGCCGCCAGGTCCAGTCCGCCGACTGGCTCGGCCAGGTGCGGGAGTTGCCGGCCGCCGAAGTCAAGCGCCTCTCCGCGCTCATCGCCCGCGACCGCCGCCGCGCGCTTCTCGTCTTCGCGCGCTGGGCGCTCGTCATGTGCCGCTTCGAGCGCGCTCTCTACGAGGACCCCGAGCGCGACCTCGATTCCCTCTGGTGGGAACTGGTCGGCAGGCTTCAGCGCGTTCCCAAACCCGAAGGGCGCAGCGCGCCGGACTGGGCGTCGAAGATGCACATTGCAGCGGCGCCGGTGTACTACCACAACTACCTGCTGGGCGATCTCATGGCGTCGCAGCTCGAACGCTCCATCCGCACGAAGGTCGCGGGGAAAAAGCTGATCGGCAACAAGCGCGCGGGGGCGTGGTTGAGAAAAGCGGTGTTCGAGCCGGGCGCGCGGTGGAAGTGGGACGAATTGGTGAGGCGCGCGACGGGGGAGAAGCTGAGCGCAAGGGATTGGGCGGAGGAGGTGGTGGGGAAGGACTGAAGACAACTCCAAATCCCAACTCCAACCCCAACCCCAAAACAGCCGTTTTTGGAATTGGAGTTGGAGTTGGAATTTGGAGTTGTCGTTGCCTTTACCTTTTTCCCGGCAGCCCCTTCAGACAGTAAACATACCCGTCATTCGCCGCCAGTATCACTTCCGGCCGCCCATCCCCGTCGCAATCCAGCACATCAAGGCCCGCCTCGATGGCGGAGTCGCGCGTGCGGAAGGTCCAGAGGAGCGCGCCGTCGGCGCCGCGGATGCAGCGCAGCGAGCCGTCGGCGAGACAGGCGAGGACCTCAGGACGGCCGTCACCGTCGAGATCGGAAACTGAGAGCGGGGCGTTGGACGTGAAGGGAAATTCGCGGCCCGGTGCGCGCGCGGTGAATGTCCAGAGGACGGTGCCGTCGCGTCGCAGGCAGAGGAGACCCTGCCGCCCCGTTGCAGCGAGAATTTCCGGCTTGCCGTCGCCGTCGAGGTCGCGGGCGAGCGGCGGGCTGCCCCGGGTCTGACAGTTTTTCATCCGCCAGATCTCGGCTCCGTCGGAGCCGCGAAGAGCGACGAGGTCGCCGGGCAGCTTTCCTTCCCCCCAGACGGAAATCACGATGTCCGGCAGACCGTCTCCATCGCAGTCAGCCAGCGCGGGTGCGTCCTGGAGTCGCACCGAGAGCCGCTTCGACCACCGCTCCGCGTGCGTCGCGGCTTCGAACACGTCCAGGTGCCCGTCGTGAAACGCAACGACTCCTTCCAGCGGCGCCTTGCCGTCGAGTTCCGCGACCATCGGGGCGAACCACGCGCCTGCGTTGCGGCCGGCGGGGGCGGTCCAGGTCCACCGCGTCGTCCAGGTGCGCGCGTCCACGGCGACAAGTTGCGGTCCTTCCCCCCAGGTCGCCACGAGAAACTCCGCGACGCCGTCGCCGTCGAGATCGGCGGCGCGTGGGGAAGCGTAAGTCTGCGCGAGCTTCATTTCGTGAAGGATGCGCTGCCCGCGGCCGGAGAAGAGGCGCAGGAAGCACTCCTTGTCGTTCGGCCTCGCGACGCCCAGAAGATCTGCACCGCCTCCGTCGGCGGGGACCGCGACGGGCGGGAACAGGTTCCAGCCCGGCGCCGTCCAGCGGATCGCCCCCGTGCTGGCGTCGAGGACGAAAAGCGACGGCCCCGCCGTGAACTCCGCCCAGAAGGCCGCTTCCGGCGCGCCGTCGCCGTCGAAGTCGCCGCCCAGCGGCCGCGCGAGAACCGGCGTGATGGACTTCCGCTTCCAGAGCGTCCTGGCTCCGATCAGGACCGACGGCCCGCCGGCGCGGCAGAAGAAATCGGGCAGGCCGTCGCCGTTCAGGTCGCCCGCGGGCTCCAGACGCTTCGGCTCGCCTTCGACCAGGCATGACCCGACGACGCGGCCGTCCTCGCCGAATGCGAAGAGGCTTCCATTCTTGCAGCCGAGGACGAGTTCGGGCTCGCCGTCGCCGTCCCAGTCGGCGGCGAGGGGCCAGGTGGACACTGTGGCGGGAAGCCGGATGTCGCGCCAGAAGGCGCCGTCGGAGCGGAGGAGTCGGGGTTTGTCTCCCGCCAGGTCGACGACGGTGGCGCGGCGGTCGCGAGGCCAGGCGACGAAGTACGCGTAGCCCGCGGCCGTCAACGTCGCGCGCGGCCGGCCGGAGCGGCCGTCGAGGATGGCGAAGTCGGAGCTGCCGTCCGGATTTGCGTGAAGCGGCGTCAGCAGCTCGCGGGCGCCGTCGCCGTCCGTGTCCAGGAAGCCCCTGTCGTCCAGATTGGCGCGGCCCGGCCCGGCGGGAGACTCCCAGAGGAGCCGGCCGTCGGCGCCCGAGAGCGCGGCCGTCAGGTACCCGCCCTCCCGGAAGCAGGCGGCGACGAGATCGTCCCCCGCCACGCCGTCCACCGGGACGCAGACGAAAGGCGGGAGTCCCTGGATCGTCGCCGAGGTCAACGTGCGGCCGTACACCGCGTCTTTTATTTCGGGATCGCCGAACTCAAACGCGGCGCGCCACGCAACCGAGCCGTCGCGCGGCTCCAGCGCGAAGAGCGCGGTCGGCGTCGGGACAAGAATTCGGCCGGAATTCTCCAGCGCGGCAAGCGGCCACCCTTCCACGCGCGCCGCCCAAAGCAGCCGTCCGTCCTTCCCGGGATACGCCGGTACGACGCCGCGCCACGCCGAGGAAAGCACGACGTCCAGCGCGCCGTCGCCGTCGAGGTCGAGGAGAAGCGGCTTCGCCAGCGAGTCGAGCGGCTCCTCCGCGCCGGGCGGCGCTTCGTCCACCTGCCACAGCTTCAGCGGCTCGCGCGAGCCCGCCACCGGTTTCCCGGACCACGCGGCGACGCGATAATGGTGCTCGTCGTCGGAGAAGTAGGCTGCCAGGTCCGTCACGCCGTCGCCGTCCAGATCCCCGTAAGCGCTCATGTCGCCTGAAAAAGGCCCGAGCTCGACCTGCCAGAGCGTTTCGTCGCGCCACGGGTCCACCGCGGTGATCTGGCTGAAGGACCGCGTGATGACCTCAGGCCTTCCGTCGCCGTTCAGGTCGCCGGGCGTGAATAATTCATAATTCGCCGCCCGCGAACGCCGCGACCATGCCACCGCAGGCGCCAGCGACTGGAACCCCCGCACCCGCTCGCCGGTCCGCGCCGTCCACCTCAGACGCGCGTCGTGACACCCTTCCTTGCGCACGAGGATGTCGTGGTCGCCCGTGTCGATGCGGAAATCCGTGAGCAGCGACCCCTTCGGCGCCCCGTCCACCAGCACCGTCCCGCCCGCGGGCTCGACCTCAAGATCGAAAATGCCCTTCTCATGCTCCAGACGCACTTCCAGGTCCCGTTCACCCCCCCGCACCACTTCCACCGCCGTGTCCCGGTCCTCGTAGCCGCAGGCTCGCACCACCAGTTTGTGCGTCCCCGCCGCGATGTTTCCCCGCGCTACGCAGCCGTCGATCGAAAGCCGCTTCCCCCCCACCAGCACCTCGTCCGGCGTGACCTCGACGCCGCCGCACACGACCCTCACGGTCACGTGACCCGGCCGGTACCAGGACCAGAGGGCCCACGGAAGCGCGCCGAAGAGAGCGAGCGCGAGGACGGCCGAGGGAAGCGGATTCCGCTGCACCCAGCGCGCGGCGCGCCAGGCGACGGAGGGGCGCTTGGCAAGGACGGGCTCCTTTCTGAGGAAGCGCTCGATGTCGTCCGCCATGGCGCCGGCGGTCGCGTAGCGCCGGTCGCGCGACCGCTCGAGCGCCTTGAGGCAGATCGTCTCGACGTCGCGCGGCGTGCGGGGGGCGATGCGGCGGGGCGGCACGGGGTCTTCCTCGACGACCCTGCGCAGCAGTTCGACGAGCGACTCGCCCTTGTGCGGCGGCTCGAGCGTGAGCGCTTCGTACATCACGGCGCCGAGCGAGTACACGTCGCTGCGCGCGTCGACGTCGCGGGTTTTCCCCGACGCCTGCTCGGGCGACATGTAGGCGGGCGTCCCGATCACATCCCCCGACACCGTCAGCCGGCTGCCGCCTTCGACCTGCCGGGCGAGCCCGAAGTCCGCGAGGCGCGCGCGCCCGGCGCCGTCGACGAGAACATTTCCCGGCTTCACGTCGCGGTGCACCACGCCGCGACCGTGCGCATAGTCCAGCGCTCGCGCCACGTCCCGCACGATCGACAGCCCCCGCTCCAGCCCGATGCGCTCCTTCTTGAGGATCCGGTCCAGCGGCCGTCCTTCCACCAACTCCATCGCCAGGAACGGCCGCCCCTCGTGCGCTCCGAACTCGTACAGTGCCACAATCCCCGGGTGTGTCAGCGCCGCGGCCGCCGCGGCTTCGCGCCGGAAGCGCTCCATCTCGTCCGCCGTCGCGGTGAGGCCGCCGATCAGCACTTTCAGGGCGACATCGCGCCCGAGCTCGGTGTCCTTCGCGCGGAACACGGCGCCCATGCCGCCGCTGCCGAGAGCCTCGAGGATCGCGTACTTGCCGAAGATCGCCCCGGGTCCCAGCCCGGCCGCGCTGCCGCCGCCTCCCGAGGAGCGCAACGGCGTCGAGTCGCCGCGCACGACCGTCGCGCAGGCGCCGGGGGGGTGGGAGCCGCCGCAGATCGTGCAGGTGGGGGGCATGGAGAGGCCATGCTAGCGACGAAGGAGGGCTTTCGTTTTCAAAAGCATTTTCGTTGTTCCTCCTGCTCCCCAGGTCCGACTCCGCGTGCGGGGCGGCAACCGTCGCGACGCGAATTCCACAGCCTTGGTCTTCCCCCCCGGCGTCCTTCCGAGGAACTCCCACTTTCAAGGAAGACCTGGTGAAGGAAACCCATCCTCGTCCGCGCCACCGTCGTGCGATGCCCGAAACGGCCCGCGCGTCGCACCGAGGCGCGCGGGGGGGGGGCTGCACTGAAGTTCCCCCCGTTTTTTGGACAGGTGGCTAAGCAAAGATTTTGGCACAGTCGCCATCTGAAACGGGAGGCCAGCGCGACCTCGCGGCCGAAACCGGCATTTCCCAGCGCATGATCGCGTACTGCGAGGGCGAATCGGAGCACCCTCCCACGCACCTGATCCCCGCTCTCGCGAAAGCTTTCGGAGTCTCCGCCGATGTCCTCCTGGGTCTCGACGAGCCGACTGGTCGCGGCAGAGTCCGCGACAACCCCCTCTGGCGGCGGTTCATGCAGATCGAGAAGCTCGGTCGCGGCGAGCGAAAGCAGATCGCCCAGCTCCTGGACAAGTTCATCGAAACGGTGCGCCTGAAACGCGCCCAGTGAGGTTCAATGCCTCGAGTCAAAGCGCGCGGCGATAGCGCGGCACTTTGCAGGAGGAGCCGAAATGAAGGGTCTCGAGAAGGTCACCCAGGAAGTCCTCGACGTGTGCGTCCACGCCCTCCCGCGCCGGGCCGCGGACGCCTGTCAGGCGCTCATCTTCGCCCGCTTCGTCGTCGGCGAGGCGGTCGACGGCATCCCGCTTGGTTTCGTGGTCGCCGAGACCGCGGGAAAGTCCGGCAAACAAGCTGAAGCCGGCGCGGGACGTTCCGCCGTCGAGCGGGTGATGTCCGCCGCGCAGGACGCACTCCGCGACGCTGCCGGCAAGGCCGACATGGTGGAAAAGTCGCTGGGCGCGCACGCTTACAAGATTTTCGCCGCTGGCCACGCGCAGGAAGCCGCGGACGCCGCGCGCGCAACTGTGGGGCAGTTCATCCAGGCCTACGACATCGTCCTCGAAATCGAGGGCCTCGCTACCAAGGCCGGCGACCGCGCGAAGATCGCCGCCTGCGTCCGCGGATACCGCCCCGCGATCCGCGAGGGACTTCTGGCCGCGCGCGCCGTCGTGGAGTGGTTCGCCCGAGAGTACCCCATTCCGGCGAGTAAGAAGGCGAAGTAAGGCGTGGCCCGATCGAGCTTACTTGCCCAGCACGCCGTAGACCACCCGGCACTTTTCCGTGCGCTCGTTCTCGCGCGTGATGGCGTCGATTCGTTCCGCGCGATCGATGTCAAACGTGGTCGTATGGGCGGTTTGACGCAACGAGAGGTAGTGCTCGAAGGCAAGCCACTCGACGTAGCCGACACTCGATCGATTTCCAGGAATCATGCGAAGTGGCGAGAGGCAGTTTCTCAGGTACTCGCCATCTTCCAGATACGCCGTCTCCTCATCCCAAGAGACCGACCTGAAGATCTCACCGAAAGGCCATAGTTCGTAGGTGAGGATCGCCCGAGAAGGGGACACCGGCGTGATTCTCAGCTGATGACCGTTCGTGTGGAGGAAGTGCGAGTCGTACCCAACCGCCAGGATTTCGTCGGTGACGGCCTGACGGATGTTTGCGACAACTTTTTCCGGAAGTTGGGCGGCAGGCAGGAATCCGGTCCTCGCTGAGGTCGTGCCGCACCCCGTCAGCAAGCAGACTGCGCCGCAGAAAAGGGCGAGTCGAATGAGATGGCGAGCGTCACTCAATAGGCCACGTCCTTGTAGAAATCGAGGCTCTTATCCTTGGCATCTTTCGCGCCCTGATCTCGGAAGGGGCCAAAGGACTTTGCAGGCGTTTGGCCGTCCTTGAGGCCCCACTTCTTCTTTAGATCGTCAGAAGGTGCGGCCTCGGTTGACTCTCTTATGAAAAAATGTGTGATGCCGCCCATGTCAGCGCACTTCGCGTGGTCGGTGCACGCATCATTCGCTGCCGCAACGCAGTCGTCCCACTGACGCTTGACATAATCCTTCTTGAGGTCTTCGTCGCTCGGCTTGACGGGATTTCCGTAGGCTCCGGCATTGTACTTGCCGGCCTGTTTTCGATTCATGATCGTGTGTCCGACCGCGGTTCTCGCCCCGTGAAGCTGCGTCAGGGATTCAGGAGTGTAGTCCTTCGTGCCCTCCTTGAACTGCCCACGCAGACCGCTGGTCTCCGAGTAGATGATCTGAGCCATGTTGTCCTTGTCGGCATCGGTGCATTTGATCTTCTCTGCTTTCGTGTCGCCGTTCTTCTTCTCTGGAGGTTTCTCCGGTTCGGTTGGTGGAGGATCCTGACACTGCACAGGCGGACGATCGAGCACGCCCAGATCTTGCAGGCTTATGGTCGCTAAGGCTCCTGCTGGCGTCGACATGGCGCACCCTTCGGCAGCGAGCCTTCCCCCGCTCAGCATGAAGCACGTCTCGGTATAGACCGCAGGCCAAGGAATTCCTGCGGTGATGTCCGTGGTCGGGATTGGCACGGTGGGAATAGACGGCGTTCCAGGACCTGGAGGAACTCCTGGCGTTGTGGGAGTGCTAGGGGTGGGCGCGCTCACCGTCGGTGGCGTTCCTTGCGGAAGCGGGGGAGCCCCGCCGAATCCCGTGCCGGGGTAGGAGGGCATGGTCGGGCAGCTGCTCGGCAAGGGAGCGATGCCGGCTACCCAGAGGCAGTCTTGAAGAAAGGCAGCTTTTTGTTCCCCCTGCAACAGCGCGGTAGGCACTGCGGCTGAGGCGTGCGCATTTCCAGCACAGTCGCACGGTTTTCCAGTTTCGTGAGCCATGCCGACTCCTCACTTCCTCATTTAGTGATTGCCCGCGATGAATCCGGTTCCCCCGAGAGTCTGTCCGTCAAATCTCCCAGCGGATGTCCATCGTGCGCAAGCTTCAACGGAGATGACTCCGTCGACGAGCTTGAAGGGCTCGCCGATCGGCTTTCCCAAGAACTGCGCCGGCACTTCCGTCGGCGCCTGCGTAGGTCTCATCACAAAGGGTTGTGGCATCGGAGCAGTCGGCACTTGGACCGTCGGCTGTGGCATCGGCTGAATCGTCGAAGGATGCTGTTGCGGCACAGGCTGAAATGCCGATTGCGTTGCCGGAGCTTGCTGGCTTGCTTGGATCGCCTGCCATTGCGCGAGCGTCATCGTGTTCTGCTGATCTGCCATGTTCGCGTCTCCCTAGAGCGGCTGCACGAGGACGTTCGAAATCACTGCGATGTCCGAAACCGCGGGGACGGAGATCGCGACGGGGAAGACTACGTCGTAGCGGATACCTGATCCCTGGCTCAGCGTTGAGCGAATCTTGAACATGCTCCGCCGCCCGCCGCTGGCCGGCACGATTCCATGGATGTGCCTGCGGCCGAACTTAAAGAACCAGATCTTCGTCACGGTCGATCCCTGGAACTGCTCGATCGGCACGAAGTCGGTCCACATCACGAGCCAGCCATTGACGTGCATCATCGTCACGGTCTTGAGGCCGCCGTTGCCGTCAGGGACGACGACCGCGACTTCCTGCGGGAGAGTCCCGCTCGCGAGAAAGGCCTGACGAATCTCGATGTATCCCTGCGCGCTCGTGCAGATGTACCCATCGAAGTTGTCGCCGGACTTGGGGCGCCGCTGAGCGCGGTCAAGAAGGCGGGTCGTCAGCGCGAGGCCGAGGGCATCGACGATCTGCCCTGCGAACGCGGCACCCGTGATGATGTTGTCGAACCCAATGAACTCACCAGGGTTGACGGGGTTGCCGATGAACAGCAGTCGGAAAAATCCGTAGAGGAGTTGGCGGCATGCCATCTCGAGCTGCACGGCGGACTGATCGTTGACGTTCGACTGCAGGTCCTGCGTTCCGTAGCAGACGATCCGAGACGTGGCGAGCTCGCCGAAGGAGTAGCTTCTGGCGACGGGCACGGTGGTTTGATCGGCGATCGGCGCGCAGAAGGGAAGCGCGCTGGCCGGCAGAATTGCCGCCGTCGTCGACCAGCGCTCGGAATCGCCCGGCACCTCGAAAAACGGGAGAAAGTGCGCGGGCTGGATGACGAAGGGGGAATCTTCGATAAATCTGCCCACGAGAAAGTCGTTCGACAAAAGCAGACCTTGCGCCGGTGACAGAGGCATGATCTCCCTCTCCTCAATGTTTTCTTTTCGGAACTACCATTGCGCCACCCCGAAGCGAACCTGAAGACTATTCCTCCAGAGGGCGTTGGTTCCAGGGAAAAGCGTCGATCTTGTTTTCGTTCCGCGCCCAGTAGCGACGCTTCTGTCCCAAGGCTCCCGGCTACCACGAGCGGTTTTCTTTCTCGCACGGGTGCCGGCGCGCTTCCGCCGGCGCGCGCCGCCGTCCCGGTTCGCTTCGCCTCTGCGCCTTCGGCGCTCCGGCGAGGCTCGCTCTGGCGGAGAAGTGACGTCGACCGCGGCGCGCTCCGGCGGACCCTCCGGGACGCGCGCCGGCGCTCGTCCCTCAGCGATGTTTTTATTTCAGCCGCAGCTTCCGCCGCCGCTCTCGAGGCGCGCCCGGCCTTCAGCTCTCGGCCATTCGTCCCGAACGCGGCGCACCTCCGCTCGCGCGGGGGCAGTGGCGCAAGCGTCGGGTTCGGCAGCGGCCTCTAGGACAGAGGGGGATCGTTGAGCTGCTTCCAAAAAGAGTAGAGGAGCCGTTTGCACGCCTGCTCCATCTGAACGCGTCCCTGTTCGTTCACGAAATCCTGCACGGGTTGGGGCGGCTCAACCTTGATCTCCATCGCCCGCTGCAAGTGCTTCATGGCTCGCCAGAGGACGAAACGATCTCCGAGCGGCCCGTAGGGACCTTGCCCGAACTGTTCACGACCGTCGTTGAAGTTCACGTAGCGCATGTTCGCCTGCCTCCATCGGTCGGGAAGGCACCCCGCCTGAGGGGCTCGTTCAAGCTGAGAGCCTCGAAACGATCGCCCTGAAAACGAGCCGCCCCGGGCGTTGCCCGGGGCGGAGAGCATTCAGAATCTGATCGTACGCCCTACCGATGCCTGTGTCCGAAAGGCCACCTAAGGTAGTACTGAAATTCTCTCCGAAGCCGGCCGTACGATCACCCTCGCCTATTTCCCGCTGCTGTCCGCCGCGCGCCGCTTCCACCACGCCGACCAGCTCTTCAGGTCGCTTTCCGCGTAACCCTCGCCGCTGATCTTGCACAGGCAGAAGCAGGCCCATTTGCGCAGGTTGCCGTTCGAGAGCGAGGCGACGAGCGCGGGGCAGGCCTTGTCGCCGCCCTTGACCATGAGGTCGCAGACGTGGTCGCGCATCGGGACGTCGATCGCCGCGGCCGACATCAGCTCCTTGGAAGTGCCGATCAGCAGGCAGCTTGCCAGCAGGCCGTAGGCTTCGGGCGTGTTGAGCGACGCCACGAAATCCGCCGCTTCTGTCCGGGTTTTCGCATCCGTGTTGTGCACGTAGCGGTTCATCGGCTTCAGGCAGAGGTTGCCGAAGGCGGCCAGCGGGCCCCGGGCGTAGTCGCGCGTCGTGCGCATCTCGGAAGCGAATGCCATGTCGGCGACCATCGAGACGGCCTTGTCTTCCTTCTTGGTGGAAAGAATGTCGATGCAGTCGCAGCGGAAACTGTCGGTGACGCCTTTCGACTTCAGGATGTTCTCGGCGCTGCGGACGACGATGTAGCCGGGGTATTTTCCGAGCGCGTCCTTCAGCGCCGCCTTCGCCTGCGGATCGGCCTCGGTCTTCAGCCGCTCCATCATCGGCGTCGCCAGCCGCTCTTCCTTCGGGATGTCCAGCCCTGCGAGCGTTCCTGAGAGTTCGTTCGGGCCGCCGGTGCGGATCGTTTCGAGAATCGTGGCCGGATCGCCGGGAGGGCCCGAGGGCTTCGGGTCCGGCTTCACCGGGTCGGGCTTCACCGGATCGGGCTTCTTCGCAGGATCGGGCTTCTTGGCGGGATCGGGCTTTTTCGCAGGATCGGGCTTCGGCGGATCGGCCGGCACGGGCGGAGGGTCCATCCTCTGCCCGTCACGGCACATCTTCCGCAGCTCGTGAATCCGCGTCGTCAGCTCGTCGAACTTCTTCTTCTCCGCCGGGTAAATCTCGGAGGCTTCGGCCGCCTCGAGTTCGGGATCGAAGAGCAGCTCCATCGCGGCCTTCATGATCGGGTTCGGGTCGGCGGCCTTCTTGCCTTCGTCGTATTTGGCCATCGCGGCCTGAAGCGACTTCTCAAGCCTCTCGATCATCGCTTCCGCCTTCGGGTAGACGACCTTCACGTCCGCCTTTTTCACGAGGACGCCGTCGGGGAACGCTGTGTTCTTGACGCGAAGCGAGTCGCCCTCTTCCGTGACCTCTCCGATGTAGCGCTCGCCGGACTTCATGAGGACGGCGTCGGCGAAGGCGGAGATGGAAAGGGCGGCGACCAGAGCGATGGCGATCCAGGCTTTCAAGGCGGTTCTCCCCAGTTTGACTCAAGTCCCTCAGTCCCTTAGGACGCCAGCGGAAGCGTTTCGTTCCGGACTATTTTGAACACGCAAGCTGTTCATAAGGTGCGTGCAATCGAGTCCGTTTCGGGAAATACAGTCCCTGCGAATGTCCCCCGACTACAACAGGCAGGGATGCTACGCTTCGCTCCCAACTTCGTTTTCGAACCCGCTACTCTAGCCTAAATCTCCCGGAGATGATCATGCGACTCGCCCTGCCGCTCGGCGCCGTCCTTCTCCCGTTCCTTTCCGTCGCCGCTTCTGCCCAGGAACCGAAGACGGGCCTCGTGGACGGCGACCACAAGGGGTGCAAGTACCAGCTCGCGGTGCCGCCGGGATTCAAGAAGGCGGAAGCGGCGAAGTACGCGCTGTACATCACGTTTCCGCCGACGGCGCACCAGGCGAAGGACTACGGGCACCTGTGGCAGAGTTCGAAAGGACCCTCGCCGCAGCTTTCGCTGTGCCTCGACGGGGCGACGGCCGCCATAGACCTGCCGACGCTTCTCGAAAAGGTGGGGACCGAATACGGCTACGACACCAACCGCGTCTATTGTGTGTGCTACGGCGAGGGGGCGATCAAGGGGTTCAAGTTCGTCGCGGAGAACGCGGATCTCCTGGCCGGTTTCATCATTCTGCAGCCGTCGACGTCGACGACGGAGCCGAAGGCGGGGGGGAAGAGCGTGCCGGTGCTGATCATGAACGACAAGGCGTGCACGTATTCGCCGCCGTTCCAGGCGGAGGCGCTGAGGGACAAGTTCACGGGGCTGGGGTACGAAGCGACGCTGATCATGACGGACGACCCGTCGAACAAGGACGGATGGCCGGTGAAGGAAATGTCGAAGATCTACGACTGGACCGGGGCGCTCGTCCCGGCGAAGCCCGAGACGGTCTGGGAGGAGGCGGCGGCGTGGCTGGCGGAAGGGGCGAAGGACACGGAGCACAGGCCGAAGCTGCGGGGGGCGGTGAAGAAGTACTTCGGGATGTACGGCTCGGAGATGTCGCCGGGAGGCGTGAAGGCGGGCGATAACGCGGTCGGAATGTCGCTGAAAGACGCGGTCCCGACTGTGAAGGAAATCAAAGGCGGACTGAAGGGGCAGATTGCGCTGGTGGCGGCGGCGAAGGGAAAGAAGGTCGAGGCCGGGTCGATGGTGCTGTGCGACAGCGCGGAGTTCGATGTGATCGACGAGAGCCTGATCATCTGCTCGGGGGACGTGAAGGCGAACAAGGTCACGAAGTCGGTGATTCTCGCGAAGGGCGCGGTCACGGTCGCGAAGGACGCGATGTCCTGCGTAGTTCACGCGGGCGGCCACGTGAAGATCGGCACGACGCTCGAGGATTGCACGATTCTCGCGCTCGGCGGGGTCGAGGCCGCAGGGAAGGCGAAGAACAACTGGTTCGTGAATACGGCAGAGGTGAAGATCAAGTCGAACGAGGCGGCGAGGATGGCGAAGAGGATCAAATTGCCTGGGGGGAAATAGTGGGAGGAGTGACGGTCTGCAGCGGGGATGAGAGGCTTTGCCACAGAGGGCACAGAGGACACAGAGAAAAAAAACATCGGTGGCCGGAACACCGAACCCTGCCGCCAGCACCAATCTGCGCCCGGCATTTTAAATTCTGAAAGTCGTTCTCTGTGACCTCTGTGCCCTCTGTGGCAAAGCTGTTCCTTTTTTTGCCGATCTCTACCGTTTCTTCGATTTCAAGCAAACGACCACCATCACATCCCCACCCGGGTTTTCCACCCGCGAAAAATTGACCTTCACATGCAGGTACCGCTTCCCCTGGTCCTCCTCCGCCGCGACGAGCACCGGCATCGTCTTGAGCGCGGTCTTTCCCCACGTGGCGCTCTCCACCGTCGCCGCGGCCACATCGCCGAAGTCCTTCGGCACCTCGATCCGGTCGTAAACCTTCATCGCCATCTCCTTCCCGTCCATCCTGAACGGGTCGCTGCACCACACGAACGACTGCGCGTACTCGACCTTCATCGTCACCCGGATCACCCCGCCTTCGCGCTTCGCCTCCGTCGACTGCGGCAGCGACGCCGACGCGCCCGGGAACGGCCGGATCGCCGGGTCGCCGTACAGCACCCCGCCCGCGGCCCCGTCGAGCATCATGTCGCGCACGATGTCCATTCCCTTGCGCGGGGTCTTGCTCCCGTCCACGACGTCCGGCGCCGCGATCGCCTTCTCGCCGAACCCCAGGTACCCCATCGTGATCTTCGCCCAGTCCTGCCGCCGCGACTCGCCCAGCGACGCCCCCGCGAGCACCCGCTGGAAATCGATGTCCAGCTCGGGCCCGGCCGGACGCGGGTTCACGTACGCCACGTACCCCGTCGCCCCCGCCTTGATCACCGACAGCGCGAAACTCCTCCCCGGCTCAATTGTCTCGATCGAGTGCCCGATCGAATCCGCTTCGTACTTCTCGTTGTGCCACTTCAGCGCCACGCCGGTATGACACGCGTAATTGAAAACGACGGCGGGGAAGAGGCTGACCTTCGCGACGTCCTCGGCGCGCGGCCCGGATCCGATCTCCCACGGATTCCCGTGCCCGCCGAACATGACGGCTCCCTTGCCGGACAGGGATGCCATGTTCTCGTCGATGAACTTCTGGTCGCGGCCGTGCTTGCCGTCCGGTGCCACGAAGCCGAGCACGTGGCACGGGAACTCGACCGACCCCGCCCTGTACGGCGAGTCGTCGATCTTGCAGCCGCCGTCGCCGCCCCAGACGACGCCTTTTCCAATCGTGCGCGGACGCTCCATGGCGGAAGCGCGGACGATGTTGGCGACGAACGCCTTCGCTTCTTTCGGCGTCGCGCCGGTGATGAACCCGTAGTCGAAGTCGACAAACGGGTCGGCGTCGACCTGGGAAGCGACGCGCAGGAAACGGCGAGCAAGGTTGATGTCGATTTCTTCCGGCCGCAGCACGATCGCGACGTGCGCCGGCTTCAGCTCCTTGAGCTTCGGAAGGATCGCGTCCGGCTGCGCCGGGTCGAACGCGACCGGGGCGCCGGCCTTGTGAAATTCGGCGATCGTCGTCGCGGCGGCGTAATACGGGTCTTTTGCGCCGACGGAAGATAGAACGAGGTAATCGCCGGCGGCGGCAGGCAGGGAGAGAAGGGCGATGAGTGGGAAGGCGCGCATGGGGGGCTCCGGAACGAGGCTCTGGAGCCTGTATGCCGTCAGGAGGCGGCGTCCGTACCGAAATCACCGTCGCTGCGGGGATGTAAGGAGACTCACGGGACGCGAAAGCAATCTTTGCAGCGGAGCTTGGTCAGCTCCCTCCGGGCAACCCCTCCTCTTCCGATCGTGCGGCATGCCGTTTGCTTTCTTGCAACCCATGACAGGTCGAAATGAAAACCGCGGCATGGCCCTGGTCCTGGTCATTGTGATCGCGGCGCTGCTCCTGGCGATTGCGTTGCCCTTTGCATTCTCGATGGGTCAGCAGGAAAAGGGCGTCCGGGCGATGAGCGACCGGACGCACGCCCGGTTCGCCGCCGTCGCCGCCCGGAACCGGGCGATTGCCGTGACCGTTCCCGGGCACGAGTTCATCGAAGAGCAGGCGGGGGTGGGGCCGTGGAGTTCTCCGTGGTGCGACACGAACGCAGAGTTCTCGGCAGGCCGGGCCGACAAGGCGCCGGAGGGTTTCCAGGAAACCGGCGCCCGGGTGGCGGACGAACAGGGAAAGATCAACGTGCGGACGGCGCCGGCGCTGACGGTAGCGAATCTGATGAAGAGGATCGACCCGCGGGTTGAGGACCCGCGGGACCACCTGACGGAGCACAGCGGGCGGGACTGCGCGTGGATTGCACCCCAGACAATCCGGAAGGCAGAGCCGGAGGGCAGCAAGCCGGATGACACCTGGATCCGGGTCGACGACGCAACCCGGTACTCGCCGGGAGCGCGAATCAGAGTGTCGGCGAAGGACATGCCGCAGCTCGGCGAAATCCTGGAGTGGGACGTCAAACGCGGGGCGTTCCGTGTGCGCGGGGTCGCGGAAGCCGCGTCGGTGGACGCGCTGATGGAACTGGAGAACCGTCACCCCGTAAACGTCAATACGGCGAGCCGTGAAGTGCTGGCGGCGTGCCTGGAGGGATTGTCGACGACGCGCTTCATCGACCGCGACCGAGTGACGCGAGAGCAGGCAGATCGCCTTGCGGAGGCGATGGTGACGCGGACGTTCGAGGACGTTCGCGACTTGAGGAGCTTCTTCCGGGAGATGGTGCACCGGGGCGAGATCACCAGGGAGGACGAGGTCGCGATCCTGCTGAACAACGACTGCCCGACGTGGTGGGACCTCGCGGGGACGGGAACCGTGCCCTTCACGTACAAGTCCTGGAACCTCGTCTCGGTTGTCGCGAAGGGCGTGCAGGACCGGCCGAACAAGGCGATTGGCGGAGAGTGCGATTTGCGTGAGATCGTGGAGCTTGCGCCCGGAGGGGTGATCCAGTGGCGGTGCAAGAGCCAGTTCGACTTCGAGAAGCCGATCGGATTCGCGAACGCGCGCGGATTCGTGACGGGGCCTGCGCTTCTCGGCAAAGGCGAGTGGCCGAGCCAGGACCGCGACAAGGGCGCCTGGCTGACGGGGCTGTCGGGGTACGACGTGCGCGCCTCGTGGCCGATCGCGATGCATTTCGACGAAGACAACGACGGCAAACGGACTGAAGACGGTCTTACATTCGCGGGAATGCCGGCATTCCAGAAGGGGCGGGTCCTGTGCTGGCCGGCAGGCTCGGTGGAGCTGTGGTTCAAGGCGCCGGAGAAAGAAAGGACGATATTCGAAGCGGGCGATGAGCCGTGGTCGAACCGGATCGTGCTGAACTACGAGATCATTCACGAGCACATCGGCGGGCAGTACCTGCGTCTTTCGGTCAAGGATGCGACGCTCGAGCACGGCCGCGCGGAGGTCGTCCATTACGTCAAACTGGTCCCCGGCCGCTGGTACCACATCGGCGGGTACTGGAAGACCACGAAAATGGGCGGCTTGATGATGACGCTCGACGGTCTTCCGGTCGGTGAGTACCGGAATTCCGCGGGCGGCTATCATCCGCCGCCCGGAGGCGGGGAACCGTGCTCCGGCTATCGCGTCGGCTCCGGGTTTGCGCCTTTCACGCCGGACTCAACGGAACTTCCGCTGGCCGATCCCGGAGATGCCGTACACCTGGCGGAGTTCGTGCCGAAAGACGCGACTTCGATCCCTGTGGACTCAGGAGCCCGTGGGTTTCCGGGCGGGGGAGTCCTGCAGGTGGGGGACGAGGCGATTGAGTACGGTGGCCATGACCATCTTGTTGCGGCGGACCCGATTGACAACAAAGACCATGGCAGCAATGCCTTTCAAGGTTGTCGCCGTGGCGCGCGGGGCACCATCGCCCGCGACCATCCCAAGGGAGCCACCGTCGGCATCTGGGGATACTCTTCGTTCCTTATTCCCGCGACGCTCGATTACCACCCCGCCGGGTACGACGTGCCGTCACTCAGGTTCGACCGGATCCGCAAGTGCGACGGAAAGCTCACTTCATCCTTCGGCTCTCGCGCGGAGACCTCGACGAACGTCTTATCGCCGGATCCGACCGACCCGCCGGTGATCGGGTTCGGGCGGGGCGAGACGATCCTCGCCGTTCCCGCAGGCGCCGCAGCCGGGTTTCCCGACAGGGGATGGCTCCTCGTCGGGGAGCGGAATCCCGAGATCGTCCACTACGACGGCCGCGAGGCAAGCCGTTTCATCGGAATCGAACGCGGCCGGTTCGGCACTCCTGATTCGGGCCACTTCATCGGCGAACCCGTCACGCTCTTCGGATTCCACGTCACCACGAACGCCGGCTACAGCGATCCCGCGATCCTCTGCCTGGGCGGCGAGTTTTTCGGCCCCATGGTCCGCGTCGACTCCGACGGGTGGGTCGCGCTCATCTGGAATCGCACCGCCGGCGGCCGGGAAATCCGCCCGCTCCTTCGCGGCGCCGACTGGGGGACGGGAGAGCAGGCGCACAAGAAGGACGACGACGTCGTCCCGACGTTCGCACTCGAGGACCAGAGCGCGGGGAATGGCGACCGCGTGACACTGGCGCGCGATTGCACGCAGAACGAAGACCGCGAGGAAGCGAACATCGCGGGCACGGCCTGGCTGGAAGGCCCGAAGTTGAAGTTCGAGCCGCCGGCGCTTCTTTCGCCCGCGACCACGACCGGACCCGCTTTCAAGATCGCCGCGCTGGACCGGCAGGTGAAGAACGAACTGGTCGCGGACTCGCCGAACAACACGTTCCGGGCGGCGCGGCTGCTGAAATTTCCTTCGGGCGAGCTTCCATGCGCCATCCCGTCGGCGTTTCGCGTGGGCTGGTCCGTGATCGACGGCGACCCGAGCCGTCTGGACACCAGAGCCGACGAGATCCGCGTCTACGACGCCGAGTACGAAGACCGGCACCTCGTCGACGCGATCCTCGATGACCAGGACGAGATCATGGTTGACGTCCCCCTCCCGTCACCCGGACATCCCGTGCCGCCGCCCGTGGTCCAGGGCCGGAGGTTGACGCCCATCGACCCGATGGGCGGCGCGGTCCTCATCGACGACGAAATCATCGGCTACGTCGAATTCGACGTCGCGCGCGAGAAGATTGTCAAGTGCAGGCGCGGCTATCTCGGGACCATCGCCCGCGCCCACGCCAGGGGGAGCCGCGTCTTCCCGCTCACGATGCTCGCCGTCGCGGCGCTCCAGGACTCCGTCACCGCCGGCAGCCGCGAGTTCCACGTCAACGACGTGGCCGGCTTCCCCGGGGACGGATTCTTCCTCGTGGACCGCGAACTCGCCGGCTGGACAAAGGAATCACCCCGGGTCCTCGGCACTCCCGCCGGTTGCAACTTCCGCGGCGCCTTCGGCACCACCCCCGACTCCCACGCCGCCGGCTCCCTCCTCTACGCCATGCCCTTCCGCACCTACGACCGCTTCACTCGCGCCGCCGACGACTCCGACCTGCACTGCTGGGAAGGGAAAATGCGCGCGAGCGGGGCGAAGTGGAAATCGATCAGGTGGGACGAGTGGTTCGCGGGCGGCGGATGCGACATCAAGGTGTTCGTGCGTTTCAACTCCGCACCGCGCTGGACGCAGCTTCCTGCCGATCCGGGAATGGCACGGAAGGAAGCGTTCCCGAAGTTCCACGAGTTCGACGACAACGCGGGAGGAAAGCTGGGAGACAGGGTCGCGGACGAGATCGACGTGCGCGTGATGTTTGAATACGCCGAGGGGGCGTACTCGAGGGGAGAGTGGAAGGAGTCGCCGCTTTTCCGCGGGATGGAGATCGAGTACGAGCAGGAAAATGTGGTCCATCGGCATGAGGAACGCTGAGAGCGCGAGCAACGATCGTCCTGCGGCTCGCGTCACCGGCCCAACCGGCGCGCGGGAGCGGTGATGGAAGACCGAGGCTTTCGACGCGCGCCGGGCGGGCCGGCGCCGCGAGCCTCCGGACGATCGTTGCTCGCGCTCTCAGAGTCCTTGTCGATGGGCTTAGGATGTCCGCCGAGTGTGTCACGGGAGCGCCCGGTACACGTCGTGCATCCATCGGGTCGCCTCGGCAGCTGGGGTCTGCCTCCTCAAACACCGACAAAGACCAAACGGATCGAATCTCGACGGAATCCGAGCCTCAGAGCGCGACGAAAATCCCGCGCGTCGGGCGGAGTCGGCCCGCAAAACAAAATCGCCTCAAATCACCATCACTGGGCCGACGCAGCCTGACGCGCGAGATTTTTGCTCGCGCTCTGAGACGCTATCGCCCCTATTTCTTGGCGGGCGCTTCCAGTTCCGGCTTTGCTTCCCCCTGCCTGACCGTCGCGAAGGTATCCGCAGCGATCCCCTTGAATTCCTGAACCTCGAGCTTTCCATCGGGCCAGCGCACCGTGAGTGAATCGACCTTCGTCGCTTTCCCCAGCCCGAAATGCGCCTCGGGCGGGTCTTCGTGGTTGCCGAGACCGCTTCCGCAGCGGATCTCTCGCGTCATCGTCCGGCCACCCGCGACGACGGTGACGCGGGCGCCGATGCCCGCCCGGTTGGCGCTTTTCCCGACAAGCCGCACGTTCAGCCAGTGGTTTCCGTTGCGGCCGGCCTCGTCATTGATGAAGAGGCCGATGTCGTTCGTCTTGAGCCCTTCCATGTACTTGTTGCGGTGCTCCTGGCTGAGCCGCATGAACGACCGCCCCGCGACGATGTCCAGGTCGCCGTCGCGATCGACGTCGCCGATCGACAGGTCGCCGCAGCCTTCCCAGTTGAAACCGGCGGCTTCGGTGACCTCCTCGAATTTCCCGTCGCCGAGATTCCGGTACAGCCGCAGAAACTGCCCGTCCGGGTAATCCCCCGCGCCCAGCAGCAGGTCGAGCCGCCCGTCGTTGTCGAAATCTCCCCACGCCACGTGCAGGTCCGCGTACTGGTAATTCTGCCTGTCGCGGAACTCGCGCTTCGGCAGCGCATCCCAGACCGGCACGCGCTTGAACGCCCACGCCCCCTTTTCCCCCTCGTTGATCAGCAGGCTCGGCGGGTCGCTCGCCTCCCCCGCCCAGGCGTGCGCAATCTCCCCCAGGAAGCAATCGAGATCGCCGTCGTTGTCGTAGTCGCCGACCGCGCAGTCGAACGTGTTGCCGTTGGAGCGGAAGGGTTTTTCGGGCGGGCGTTTCGTCTGCGGCGGATATTTTCCGTGCGTGATGTCGTCCCCCGCGAAATGCGTCGCCATCCCGGCGTTTTCAAACGTGCCGTCGCCATTGTTCTTCCAGAGCACGTTCCACTGCCGCCCGTAGGCCAGCTCCATCAGGTCCATCGCGCCGTCGTTGTTCCAGTCCGCATGCGTCACGCCGTAGCTGGGCCGCGCGCTCTTCTCCGTCCCCGGCTCCGCTTCCAGCCAGATCCCCGCCTTCCTCGTCACGTCCGCAAACCCGCCCTTCCCGTCCCCCTTCCACAGCCGGTCCGGCCCGCATCCGTAGAGCTCCCCGTACTGCCGGTACTCGCGTCCCTCGAACAGGTCGAGATTTCCGTCGTTGTCGCTGTCGCAGATCGCCAGCGAAGAGGCCGGCCCGAACGACTCCGGCTTCGTGAATTCGGATTGCGGGGCGGGCTTGAAGCGGCCCTTGGTGTCATTCAGGTAGACCCGGCTTCGCAGCCCGTGGTCGCACTCCTTCACGGCCGCCCATTTTCCTTCCCCGAGAACCTCCCAATTCGAATGCACTCCCCAGATCGCGTCCGCCGCCCCGTCGTTGTTCACGTCCGCGAAATAGAGGTAGGCCGGCACGAATTTCTGCTTCTTCGCATTGGCCGTGTCCGCCTTGCCGTCCTTGAGCGGAACGATGTTCACCTCGGGAAATTCGATGCCGCTGTCTTTCGCCTCTTCGAATTTTCCGTTCTTGTTGAGAAAAAGCCGCTCGCGGTCGACGCACAAGTCCCACCACCCGTCGCCGTCGATGTCTGTCAGGATGCAATCCTTCGACGTTACGCCATCCAGCCCCCGGGACTTCGCGGTGTTCGTGAACCAGGGTTCGGCCGCGGCGACGGCTGCGGATAGGAACAGGGTCACCAGGCAGGCGTGAGTTCTCATTCGTTCACGATAGCACCGAACGCAGCTCCCGGAGCGTCTTGCGCTCGTGCCTCGCGCCCGCCAAGATGCTCGCCATGCCAAATGCGCTTCCACGCACGACCGACGAAGTTCTCGCTGAAGCCCGCGCGCTTTCCCGCGGCGGGTCGGCGCGCCTCGACGAACGCCTTGCTTCCCTCCGTTCGCTTTACCGCGAGGCGCCGTTGCTGTTCACGAAGGAGACGCTTCAGTTATTGCGTGAAGCGGGGGAGCGGGCAAAACGCGAACCGTCGGACGTCCACGCGCTCGCGACGCTGAAGGAAGTTTTCGGCTACCCGTCGTTCCGGCCCGGACAGCTCGAGATCATCCAGGCCGCTCTGTCGGGGCGCGACTGCCTCGGGGTCATGCCGACGGGGGCGGGGAAGTCGGTGACGTACCAGATCCCGGCGCGCCTGATGGGCGGGGTGACGCTCGTGGTGTCGCCGCTGATCTCGCTCATGAAAGACCAGGTCGACGCCATGGGCGAAGTCGGGATCCGGGCGACCTTCCTTAACTCGTCGCTCGACCCGGCCGAGCGGTCGCGGCGCGCGGCACAGTTGCGGAACGGGGAATTCGAGATGCTGTACGCCGCGCCCGAAGGGATCGACGCTTCCGTCGGCCGGCTGCTCGATTCGCTCGACCTCAAGCTCGTCGCCGTCGACGAAGCCCACTGCATCAGCGAATGGGGACACGATTTCCGGCCGTCGTACCGGAACCTGGCGGGACTCAAGAAGCGTTTCAGGGGAATCCCCGTGCTCGCGCTGACCGCCACCGCGACGCCCCGCGTGAAGACCGACATCGTCGAGCAGCTGGCGCTTCAGGACCCGCTCGAAGTCCGCGGCTCGTTCTTCCGTCCCAACCTTCATCTGTTCGCCGTGAAGAAGGGTCAGGGGGACGGCGTGCGGGACATGATCCTGAAATTGATCCGGTCGCGGAGGGGCGAAGCGGGGATTGTGTACTGCCTGTCGCGGAAGGCGGCGGAGTCGACCGCGGAATTCCTCGAGTCGAAAGGCGTCCGCGCGGCGCCCTACCATGCGGGGCTGACGCCCGAGAAGCGCGCGAAGACGCAGGAGGCATTCAGCCGCGACGACCTCGACGTCGTGTGCGCGACGATCGCGTTCGGGATGGGGATCGACAAGTCGAACGTGCGGTTCGTCCTGCACCGCGACATGCCGCGCTCGATCGAGGGCTATTACCAGGAGATCGGCCGCGCAGGGCGTGACGGCGCCCCGGCGGACTGCGTGCTCTTCTATTCGTGGGCCGACGTCCTCTCGCTCGACAGGCTCCTCGAGAACTCCGAAGTGCAGGACCCCGAAGTCGCCGAACAGCAGCGCCGCGCCGTCCGCCGCATGATGGACCTCGCCGACGGCCCCTCCTGCCTCTGGCGGCGGCTCGCGGCCTGGTTCGCGGAGATCATCCCCTCCTGCGGCGCGTCGTGCGGGAAATGTCTGAAGCGCGACATCGTCGGCGATGCCCGCGAGCTCGCGCACGCGGCGTATGAGCCGCCGAAAAAAAAAGATCGGAAGCGGCGCCGTGCGGAAGGGCCTCTCGAGGCGCCCGCGTCCGACCCGGAGCCGTACGAGCCGGATCGCCCTCCGCCGGAGCCGACCGAGGCGATGCCCGACCCCGGCCTCTTCGAACGGCTGCGCGCGCTTCGCCGCAGACTCGCCGACGAAAAGAAAGTCCCGGCGTTCGTCGTCTTCAGCGACAAGGCGCTCCTGGACATGGCCGCCCGACGGCCGCAAAACCGCGAGGAATTCCTCGACGTGCACGGAGTCGGGCAGCGGAAACTGGAGGAGTATGGGGACGCCTTTCTCGCGGAAATCCGCGGGAAAGGATGAGAGCGCGCGTTATCCTCCTCCACCCATGCGACTCCTCCCCCTCGCTCTCCTCGTCGCCGCGGCTGTGTTCGCGCTTCCCGGCTGCACGACCGGTTCCTCGAACTCCAACTCGAAGCCCGTCTCGCCCTCGGAGCCGCCCACTCCGTCGGATGAAAGCAAACGCGCCTACAGCGCCGAACGCGCCGCCCGCCTCGTCGACGGCGCCCTCGTGCGCTTTACCGAAGACTGGCAGGAAGCGGTCGCCGCCGAGGGGGGCGCGCAGCGGGCGTGGCTGAAGAACACCGGGCGTCTCGACATTGCAGCCTGGCTCGCCTTCATGCCGCCCGAGCCCGGGGCGAAGCCGGAACGCGAACTGGTCGAGTGGTACCTCCTGCGCGACGAAGGGGCGGAGAAGGCGGTCGACGCGGACGCCGCCAGGGCGGCACAGCGGGCGGGGAAGCCGCTTTACGCGCTCAAACGCCGCGTCTGGCGCCTCGGCGACGACGATCGCGCGACAATGGCTGTCGATGAGCGGCTGAAGGGCGGCCCGCCGCTTCCGGTGCGACCGGAAGACAGCGCGAAAGTGGGGGCCGGCGAAGATCGGCCGCCGCTGTCGCTTCTTTCGGACCGGACGATGGCGACCGCCCTGTATGAATGGAATCTCGAGGTCTACGATCCGGACCGGGCAGACCCCTTCCTCGGTTTTTATTTCGACCTGGAAGGATCGAAGGCGTTCCCGCAGGCGTCGATGCCGCTGGGGGCCGGCGAAAAGCCGCGGGCGCTTCCGCGGAAATTGCGCGCCACGGCTGTCATTCCGGACCCGGACTCGGCCGGAGGAGCGAAGAAAATGTCGGCGGAGGCCGTGCGGATCACGAAGTAGCCGCTCCTATCTGGCCTCGCCGTACCGCACGTTGCACTTCTCCGGCCTCGCGGGCCTGAATTCCACGACGACCTGCTTGCGCATGTCCGGCACTTCGAAAGCCAGCGGCACGATCACCTTCTCGCCGTCCTTCAGTTCCATCGCCTCGAATTTTTCCGCGGCCGCCGTGTCGCGGCCGTAGCGCGTGCCCTCGATGGTGAGCGTGAAACAAACGGGGTCGACCGTGACGGTCCCGTAGCCATGGTTGACGACCTCGACTCGCAGCCCGATGTACTGCGTGGGCCCCTCGACGATTCCGCGCTTCTCAGGCGGCAGCACCGAATCGTCGCCGACGGCCCGGAGGAGAACGTATTTCTGCGCTTCGGCGTCCATCTTCGCCGCTTCCGCCTTCCGCGCGGCGATCTCAGCCTCCTTCTGCTTCGCAAATCCCAGCGCCTTGCCGCGCTGGAAATACACGAAACCGGCGACTCCACCCAGGAGCAGCAGGACCACCAGCACGATCGGCGCCGCGCCCGAGCCGCCTCCGGGCCGCCGCGGCGCGACGGTCGTCCCGCGCGGACGTGGCTGGGGGGAGTGGCCGGGGCGGGGAAGCGCGGCGGGCGGCCGCGACGCGACCGCCGACGTTGTCGGGGAATTGAAGCGGCCGGCGGCATGCGGGGCAGGCGACGCTGATGACCATGGCGGTAGCATAAACGATCGAGGCGGGCGGGCAGAGAGCGCGTTAAACAATCGAGCGCCGTCGGCGGTCGGACCTCGCGGCCCGGCGTCGCCCGCTTGTTTCACGCGCTCAATGGATAGCGGGACGAAAAAAGGACTGGCTGCGTAATTATCACGGACAGGTCGCTTGATACGGCACCTGAAGCAAGTTCGCTAACAAAGAGGAGTTCCTCCATGCGGACCGCACTCGCCTTGCTGCTCATGGCTGCTGCACTTTCCGCCCAGGCCCCCGTTGAAATGAAGCTCAAGCTGGCTAAGGGGAAGTCGTGGGAGGTCAAGCAGACCGTGCAGTTGAAGAGCGAATGCACCGACAAGGACGGAAACCTGCTGGGGGCGCAATCGGGCAAGCACGAGGTCAGTCTCACCGAGAAGTGGACCGACGAATCGCTCGGTGAGGACAAGGCGGGCGTCTCGCAGGTGAAGCGGGTATGGACGGAGTCGAAGATGACGGTTCTGGATTCGGACCTGGCGGCGACGGAGGTCGAAGGGGCGCAGGTCACTGTGGCGCGGACGTCGAAAGGGGTGACGGCCTCGCCAGTCAAGGGCGCGCTCGACAAGCGCACGCTGGCGATGCTCGCCGCGTCGATCGACCCGGTCGCGGTTCTGCTTCCGTCGAAGCCCGCGAAAAACGGCGATACCTGGGAGCTCACGGAAAAGCAGGCCGCGGTTTTCCTGGAGCCCTTCGCCTCGTCGCTCCTCAGCTTTTCGAAGGACGAAGCTGCAAAGGGAAATCTCAGATCGGTGACGCAGTGGCTCGATCCCGGGAAGCGGACGTTGATCGAAACGCCGGCGCTGAAGGCGACGCTGGAGATTGGCGAGGATGGGAAGGCGACGATCAAGGTGAAGGGGACGAAGAAGCTGGGCGCGGATGCGGCGACGAAACTGGGCGCCGGGGACAGCTCGATCGAGGCGACGCTCGTGTTTGACACGAAAACAGGGCAGCCGGTCTCGCTGGAAGTGAAGGCGACGCAAGCCACGGCTGCGAGCAGCGCGTGGGTGTACTTCGGCCGCGGCGCTAAAGAGGACGCGGGGCTGAGTGACGAGTGGACGGTCAGCCGGACGTACGAGGCGAAGTAGCCTTACCTCGTGGACGTCAGAGGCACTTTCATCCGGTGACCGCAGAACTTGCACGTGCCGTAGGTCCCCGCGAATTCCGGCGGCGCGCCCAGTTTCCGGCTGCACCCGACGCAGTTGTAGCGGATCCGGCCCGGCGCCTCGCCTTTCGCTGCCTCCGGCGCCGCCTTGAGAGGGAGCGGGTCGGTCGCCGGCATGGGAAGCGTGTCCGGCTTCGCCCCGGCGACCGCTTCCCCGGGAGTTTCGGGCAGACAAGGAGGCATCACCTGCGTATCCGGGAGCGCCGCCCCGAACGCAAGGCGAGGCGTCTGCGTCTGTGGAAACAGCTCGCCGGAGCGTTCCTCGGAGGCGTCCTTCGCCGCCGCCGCCGCTTCCAGTTCCTGAACTCGCCGATTCAGACGGTCCATCTCCTCCAGCGACTTCTTCTGCACGGCCCGAACCGCTTCTGCCTCGGCCAGCTTTTTCTCGAGCGCCGCCTTCTCACCCTCGACCCGTTTGACCTCGAACTTGAGCCGCTCGGTGTCAGCCTCAGCGCGCTCGCGCTTCCGCCTGTCCGTCGCCGCTTCCGAGACCTGCTTGAGCATGTACTCTTTTTCCGAGGTGAGCATTGCCTTCTCCTGCTTGAGGCGCTCAATCTCGGAGTGGGCCTTTTCGTGGAACTTGCGCAGGGTCGTGAGGTCGGCCGCCTGCCGCTCAGCGGTGGACTTCGTCGCGGCGTGGTCTTTCGACTCGAGCGAAAGGCGTTCGACCTCCGCGAGCGCCTTTTCGAGGTCGAGCCTCTGGGGCGGCGCCCCGGGCGCGGAATCGGCGGGCGGCAGCTGAGGCGGAACCGCCGGCGGCGAGTGTCGGGCCTCGGCCACCGAGCCTTTTTCTTCGGGCGTGTCGGCGCTCATGGGGGGGCCAGTGTAGCGACTCCGGCCGGGAGGTCCACCGCGCGAGTGGTCGGCCCAAGCGCCCGGCCGCCAGGGGCGTATAATCTCCGGAAGCGGTACGCCGTGTCCGCCAATTCAGAAGGAGTTGCCATGAATCGATCGGTCGCAATTCACGCCGTGCTCGTTGTCGCCCTCGGAGCGGTCTTCACGTTTTTCTTCATTCAGAACACGCGGCTCCGAACCGACCTCGACGCCGCCCGCGCCGAGAAGCCCGCGCCGGCCGTCGCGGCCGCGCCCGGACTCGATCCCGCCCTTCTCAAGGAACGTCAGCGCGGCGACGAGCTGGAGAAGAAAGTCGGCGACCTGGAAATTGCCCTGGCTGCGGCGAAACTGGACGACGGGAAGAAGAAGAAAAAGAAGGATCCCGACGCCGCTGCGAAGGACCCCGACAAGGAGAAAGAAGACGCCGCCAACGCGCGGATGATGGAAATCATGAAGAAGCTGGGCAAAGTCCTCCCCCTCGGCGTGGACATTACCGAGGCCGCCGCGAAGGAACTGGGCCTGGAACCGGGACAGATCGCAGCCGTCAACCTCGCGATGAAAGACGAGGCGAAGCGGCTCTCGGAATCGCTTCAGGCCTTCTACGCCGAGAATTTCAACGCGCAGGAAGAGGGGCTCTATGAAAAGCCCGGCAACGAATTGATGCGCCTCATGCTCGGGAAAGTCATGGGCGAAGTCATGGAGCTGAGCAAGCTCCCGCCCGAGAAGGCGATGGGGATCCACACCGGCGAGACCTCGCTCGAGGAACTGCTGGGCGCCGACAAGGTCTCGTCGAAACTCGCAGCGACCGTTCACGCCGAGCGGCTGAAGACCTACGAAGCCCTCGCGTCATCGCTCACGCCGGAGCAGCTGGCGCTGTTCCGCGACACCTACTGGCGCGAAGGAAGCATCTACTACCCCGGCCAGGAGCACTACGAATTCGGAATGGCGCCGAAGGACATGAAGAAATAGGCCGGGGGGCGTGCGAGCTACGGAGCGCGCGAACTACCGCCCCTTCTTCTTCTCCGGCTCGCGCTTCTGCGGCTGCTCGATGCGCTGAGGCTGCTCGCGCTTTTGCGGCTGCTCGATGCGCTGAGGCTGCTCGCGCTTTTGCGGCTGCTCGATGCGCTGAGGCTGCTCGCGCTTCTGCGGCTGCTCGATGCGCTG
>WSZJ01000044.1 GCA_009773755.1 Planctomycetota bacterium
CCTGGCGCGCCCCTCGCCCGCCTCGTTTTTTTCAACCCGCATCGCGAAATCGGGGACGGCAACGTCCGTGGAGCGGGGCGCGCTATGACGAACCGGATGGCGAAGGAACGCAGGGCGGCGATGCAGGCGATGTATGGCAGCCCCGGGATGTCCGAGCGGGCGTTTTACACCCGGCTGGACAGGAGCCTCGCGAGCTCAAGGCGCTCTGCCGCGCCACCGCCAATTTTCCATCGAGCATGTCTGAAACTTCCTTCCGGCGAGCCCTTCGGCGCACTCCGCTGCGGGTCGTAGAGCGCGACCTGGTCGCCGCCGAATGGGGCGATTGCACGTGGGGCGTCTACACGGGTGTACGCGGGCCGCGAGGGATTCAGGGAGTTCGCACGATTGGTGAAAGGGTTCCCGCAGTCTCCCGACGATCGACGCCTGATCGAGATCGGGACCTTTGATCCGGGTTTCGCCGGCGGAGGAGCGCGCCTTGGCCTTCGCTGCACGGATCGCGCCGGCCACGTGGCGCTCGATGTGCTGCTGGCAACGCAGGTCGAAAACAACAGGCATCAGCGGGTCGAGTTCTTCCTCGAGGTCGAACCGGCCGCACTCGACAACTTCCTGGGGCAGATCGACCGGTTTGAAATCCGGAAGGGCGCTTTCGCCGTGCTCGCGGGTTGCAAAGGTTGATCAGGTTCCCGGCTCGCATTCACTGACGGCCCCTGGCCCCGTCCTTCCTCGCAACTAGTCCTCGTGGTTCAGCACTTCGCCCAGGATCGCCAGCGCCAGCGACTTCTTCCGCGGCGGCGCCGTCTTCACGAGATCCAGCAGCTTCGTCTCCGTCACTTCTTCCGCCGCCGCCAGCCCCTTCACCTCGAACAGGAAGAGCTGGTGCAGTTCGACGCTGAGCCCGCGCGCGAGCTTTGCGACGTTGTCGATCGTGACGTTGCGCTCGCCGCGCTCGATCGCCCCGAGGGACTTCGAGTCCATGTGCGCCTTCACCGCCAGCTCTTCCTGCGTCCAGCCGCGGTACTTGCGGATGGCGCGGACGCGCTTGCCGAAGGACTTGCGGCTGGTGTCAGCAGGCATGACTCTCCCTTTCGGACCAATGGTGCGGCGATCTTAGTCCCGCTTCGCCTTCGACGGTTTCTTTTTCGGCGTGGCTTTCGCGCGAAGCGTTTCCCAACCTGAAATGCGTTGCGCAATTTCCCTTTCAAATCCGTGGTCGGATGGCTGGTAGAACTTCCGGTCGGCCAGGCCGTCGGGGAGATACGTCAAGCCAGGAGCGAAATGTCCCGGGAGATCGTGAGCGTACTGGTAGCCCTTGCCGTAGCCGGACGCGGACATGAGGGGAGTGACGGCGTTGCGAAGGTGAAGCGGAACGGGCTCATTTTCTGATTTCTGCAGATCCTCGACGACCTTCCCGTACGCCGTGTAGAGCGCGTTCGACTTCGGCGCGGTGGCGAGGTAGACGGCCGATTGCGCGAGTGCAAGCGTCCCTTCCGGAAGCCCGATGAACTCGACGGCGTCCTTCGCCGCGAGCGCGACGCGCAGCGCCGCGGGGTCGGCCAGCCCGACGTCCTCGCACGCGAACCGAACCATCCGGCGGGCGACGTAGAGCGGATCCTCGCCTGCTTCGATCATCCGCCCCATCCAGTAGAGCGCGGCCTGCGGGTCCGAGCCGCGCATGGATTTGATGAAGGCGCTCACGATATTGAAATGCTCCTCGCCGGACTTGTCGTAGATGAGCGCCTTTTTCTGCGCGGAGGCGCGGACGCCTTCCTCTGTCAGGTGGCGGACGCCGTCGGCGCCCGGCAGGCTCGTCGTGACGGCGAGCTCGAGCAGGTTGAGCGCCACCCGCGCGTCCCCTTCCGACAGATTCGCAATCGCCTCGATCGCTCGCGGCGGCGCGTCGACATGCTGGCCGCCCAGCCCGTTTTCCGAATCCGACAGCGCGCGCCGAAGGAGCGCCCAGACGTCTTCTTCCGTCAGCCGCTCCAGCCGGAATACCCGCGTCCTCGAGAGCAGCGCCGAATTCACTTCGAAACTCGGGTTCTCCGTCGTCGCCCCCACCAGCACGACCGTCCCGTCCTCGACATGCGGGAGGAAAGCGTCCTGCTGGGCCTTGTTGAAGCGATGAATCTCGTCGACGAAAAGGATGGTCCCTCTGCCGCTCTGCGCACGCGTGAATTTCGCGCGGTCGATCACCTCGCGGATCTCCTTCACGCCGCTCGTCACCGCGCTGAACTGCGTGAATTCCAGCCCGGTTTCCGTCGCGATGAGGCGCGCGAGCGTCGTCTTGCCGCACCCCGGCGGTCCCCAGAAAATCATCGACGGAACGCGCGGCGATTTCAACGCGGCGCGAAGCGGCGCGTTCGCGCCGACGAATGTCTCCTGGCCGACAAAATCCGCGAAGGATCGCGGGCGCATGCGGTCGGCGAGCGGGCCCTGGCGGACGGCGGTGGGGCGCGGGTCGAAGAGGCTCATGGGGGTCCAGGAGTGGAGGTGCTGCATGGAAGTATGCGAAGGGCGGATCGTTGGGGCCAGAATCTGCGCGCAGGCACGCGGGAAGAAACCCGGCTCATTTTGCCAGAAGCCGCACGACTTCGTCCTGCAGCCTCATTGCGGGAGGCGACCCTTCCTTGAGCTGCGAGCACAGGACGGCGAAGGCGACGCGCCCACCTCTGGTCTCCACGTACCCGGCGAGATTCGACACGCCCGCGATCGTCCCGGTTTTCGCGCGCACGACCGCTTCCATCCCCGGGAGCCGCTTCGACATGGTCCCGTCGCCTCCGGGTGCCGCCAGGCACTCACGGAAGATTCCGCCCCAGGGGCGTTTTGAAGCCGCTGCGAGGAGCTTCGTCACGGTGGCGGCGCTGGACCGGTTGCCCCTGGAGAGACCGCTGCCGTCGAGCCAGGCCAGCTCTTCCGCTGCAATCCCGAGCGCCACCAGCGATTTCCGCGCTTCCGCGATGCAGTCCTTCACGGAAGCGCCTTTCGGGCCGAGGGCGCGGAGGACCTGTTCCGCGTAAAAGTTCTGCGAGCGCTGGAGCATGACGCGGAGGGCGTGGCGGAGCGGTGTCGCGTGGACGAGCGGCTGTCCGTTGCCGAAGGCGGTGGTGAAGGGCTCTTTGAGGACGGTGACGGGCGCGTCCTTCGCTTCGAGTCCCTTGCGCGCGAGGGTTTCGCGGAGGACGGCGCCGAAGTAACGCGCGGGGTCGTCGACCGTGACGGATTCCGTCATCGGCGCGGCGCCGGCGAGGAACCTGCCGCTGATGGAGATGGTGTTCGAGCCGGGCTTGCGCCAGAGGGCGACGGAGTGCTGCGACTTGTCGCCCGTAGTCGTGCACCGGTTGTCGATTCTCACGTGCGCCGTGTCGGGCGACAGTTTCACGGTCGCGGGCTCCCCGGCCGCCTTCCCGGGGGCCACGGTCACGTCGACGCAGTCGTCGTTCAGCGCGAGCGCGCCGGCGGGCGCCGCGTACCACTCGTGGAGCTGGTCCCTGGGCCAGGCCTCGCCGATCCTGTCGGGGCCGAAGCGCGACTCGTCCAGGTCGATGCGGGTGATTTTTCGGATGCCGGCTTCGCGAAGCGCGTCGGCCCAGCGCTCGAAGACCGCGGACGGGTTGCCGTCGAAATCGCGTCCCGAGATCCCCGGGTCCCCGCCGCCGACCGCGACGAGCGCCGCTTCTCCTTCCGCGCCTCGCAGAACCCACAGCCGCGTGACGAGGTCGAAGTCGGGGCCGAGGGACTCGAGGGCGGCGCAGGCGGTGAAGAGTTTCGTCACGGAGGCGAGGGGAAAGGACTCGTCGGCGCGCTGGGCGCCGAGCGGCGTCCCGTCCTCCTCTTTCCGCGCGTCGACGCCTGCGTCCGCGACGCCGTGCTTCTGCGCGATTTTCGCGAATTCGGCATCGAGCCCGCCGCCCGACGCACGGACGGCGAGGGCGAGAAAGACCGCCGCCGCCGCGTTGCGGCTCATTTCAGCGACGCTTCGAATTCTTCAGGCGAGGGGACCTTGCCGCCGCTTGCGACGACTTTTCCGTCTTTTGCGACCAGCACATGCATCGGCATGTCCTGCACGGGGAAACCGTACCGGGTGCGCGACAGCTGGCGCGGATCGGGAAGCAGCATGAATTTCAGGCCCTTCTGCCCCGCGTAGCCCTTCGCTTTCGCGCCGTCCTCACCCAGGAAAATCTCGGCGAAATGCACGCCTTTCGGCATCCAGGTATCAGCGGCCTCGACGAGGCTGGGAAGCGCCGTGGCGCAAGTCCCTCACCAGGTGGCGCCGAAGATGATGAGCACGGGTTGCCTTCCGCGGAAGGACGAGAGCATGAAGGCCTTGCCGTCCGCGTCCTCCATCACGAGTTCAGGCGCGTCTTCACCCGGCTGGACGCCCTTCTTGTTCCCGCTGAGTGGCGGAGGGTTGACCGGCGGTGAAGGCACGTCGGCGACGGTCCCGGTTTTCCGGTCCGCTTCGACCGGCTGGGCGGGCTGTCCGCTTCCAGGCTGGGCAGGCGCCACGTTGTTGCGCTGCACGGGGAACGGCCCCTTGCGTTCGTTCTTCTTTGCGGCAGAGCCTGAATCGCCGCAGCCTGCGGCGAGGGCGGCCGCCAGGGCGAGGGCCAGGATCCGGGTGTTCGTCATGGAGCCTCCTATCGGGCCGCTTCTTCGATGAGCGCGTCGCCGGGCAACTGCTGCCCTGTGTAACGGATGACGCCGCGCTTGTCGATGAGTACGAAGTGCGGGTAGTTGCCGAGCTTGAAGAGGGCGATGGAGATGTTCCGGGGATCGAGGACCATGCGGAATCCGGCTTTGAATTCAGAAGCGTACTTTTCGGCTTTCTCCGGGGTTTCCGAGAGAAGCACGGCGGCAACTTCGACTTCGCCGCCCCGCTTTTGACGCACTGCGTCAACGTCCGCGACCTTCGCCTGGCACATCGGGCAGGCCGTCGTCCCGAAGACCAGCAGCTGCGCCTTCCGGCCCACGAACCCCGACTCGACGTAGGGCGCGCCCTTCGAGTCATGAAGCGAAAACGCCGGCGCCGACTGGCCGACGGCGTTCCCGACGGGCGGCGGCGGGCCGGGCTTCGGCGCGGGAGGCGCAGGCGGGCGGCAGCCGGCGAGAGCGAGCACCGCCGCGGCCACCAGCGCCGTCCTCACTTGGCCTCCTCCAGCACGACGACCTTCGTGTGGTAGTCGGCGATGTAGACCTTTCCGTCGGGCCCCACGGTGATCCCGGTCGGCGCCAGGAGCTGCGATTCTCCCTTCCCGTACATGACGTTGTTGCACAACTCGGCGCCGTCGGGCGCGTAAACCAGCAGCCTGATTTTTTCGGTGTCCATCACGTAGAGGCGGTTATTCGACCACGCCATCGCGCCGGGCAGGCCTTCCGTGAACGTCTTGAAGATGCCGTCATAAGTGCCGTCGGGCTTGTAGCGCTGGATCGTCCTCAGGCCGGAGTCGCTGGCAAACACGCGCCCCTGCGCATCCACCGTCAGGTTCTTCGCGGCATAGATGAAATTCTCGAGCTTCTTCCCTCCCGGAAATTTGACGCCGCATTTCCACACGAAGGAGCCGTCCTTCACCGCCAGCCGCTGGATGCGGAAATTCTTCGAATCAAAGCCGTACATTCCCTCGCCGTCCGGCGAAACGGCAATGTCCGTCAGGTAGAGAAACTTGCCGTCGGCCGATCCTTTTCCGCCCATCGTTTGCTTCACCGATCCGTCCGTCGTGTCGATCAGGTTGATCGTGCTGAGGTTACCCCACTCGGAAATCCAGACCCGTCCCTTTGAGTCGACGTAGACGCGGTCGGGATAAGGGAGCGGAATGACCGTTTCCCTGAGAATCGTCAGGTCCTTCGCCACCGTGATCAGCTTCTTCCCGTGCTTGTCGAGGGCGTAGAACACTCCGGCAGGGTCCAGCGCGACGGAATCGAGACCGCCGTACCTGCCCTTGAACACGCCTTTGTTCGTGAAAGCCAGCTTCTTGGGATCCGGCGGCTTCTCTTCCAGCGCCTTGCGCGCCTCTGCCAGGAGCTTTGTCGCTTCCGGGTCCCCGCCGCGCGACAGAAGCGCCGCCCGGGCCTCGGCCTCCACTTTCCTCCAATCCGGGAGGGCCTTCGCCTTGCGCGCCGCCTCCATGTGCTCTTCATAGTCTCGCGTGGCCGCGTCCTGCTTCGACTTCGCCTCCAGGATTTTCGCCTTGGCGATCGCGTTGTCGGCATCCGCCTGTGACGGCGCAATCGCGGCGGCGGCCCGGTAAGCAGCGGCCGAAGCCAGGGCATCCGACTGCTCCAGGGCTCTCGCGCCGGTCATCTGCTTCTCGAAAATCACGTTCTTCTGGCGCTTGTCGAGCTCCGCACGCGCGGCGGACACCCGCTCCGCCGCGTCCCCGCCAACAACGGGCGCAAGCATCCCGGCGTCCTCCAGCCGCAGCAGCGCCTGGTCGAAATCGCCGAGCTTCGTCGCCCTTTCCGCCTCTTCCATCGACTTGTCGAAGCGCTTCCTGTTCTCCTCCGCCGTCGCGGCGACCCCGCGTTTGCCCTCGAGGGCCTTCTTGAGCCGACCGTACTCCTCAGCCTCTGCAGCGCCCCGGGCGCGCGCCCCGACGATCTGAAGCGACGCTTCCGCCTCCTCAAGCTTGTCCGCCTCGATCTCGGCCTTCGCCTTTTCGGCCGCACTCCGGAACATGGCCGCGCGCTCGGCTTCCAGCGCGAGCTCGACGTTCTTCTTCGCGTCGTTCCGCGTGCGCTCCAGCTCTGCGGCGATCTGCGTCATGACGTCCTGGCGCACCTTCTGGTCGCGCGCCTCGTCGAGGAGTTTCTGAAGCGCGGTGACGGATTCCGCGTTGGCCATCGCGGGATCCACGGACGTTTCCTGGAGCCTGCCCAGGAATCCGTCGGCCAGGGCGTCCTCCTGCCGCTGGCGGACGTCCTTGAGCTCCAGCGTGATTTCCGCCCGCTGGGAGCCGGTCGCGTCGCGCAACAGCTCGTTATAGATCTCGATTGCGCCCTTGTAGTCCCGCTTGTCCGCGAGGTTGAAGGCGTCCTGCATCCTCTTCAGGAACCTTTTTTCCGCTTCAGCAACGGGATTGACCGTGTTGTCCGGAGGCCTGGCCGTATCGCCGCCGTTTCCGGCTGCGGAATTCCGGTTCGCCGGGGTCTGCCCGCCGCCGCCGTTGAGCCTGACGCGACCCCATTTCCAGATGGCAAACGACCCGACGCCAAGTCCGGCGACGAGGAAGAGAACCGCGACGATGTAGCGCGGGTTCCGCCTCCCGATCTGCGTCCCGATGTTGCTCACGCCTGATTTCACCGAGGTGATCATCCGGATCATCGTGGACGGGGACTGTGGAAGCGTCGTCAGCGCGTTGGTCAGCTCGAGGCAGCTCTGGTAGCGCTCGTCCGGCTTGTCGCGCAGGCATTTCATGACGATCGCGTCGAAGTCCTTGGGGATGTCCTTGTTGATGCGGCTCGGCGGGTCGAAAATCCCCATCGGCACGCGGCCGGTGGTCATTTCGTAGAGCATGACGCCGACGGAGTAGATGTCGGCGCGGCGGTCCACGTTCTTGGCGTCGCGCTTCTGCTCGGGCGCCATGTAGTCGAGCGTCCCCATCGCCATGTGGTCGCCCGTCAGCGTCCCGATCGCCGTCGATTTCTCGGCGAGCTGCGCGATCCCGAAGTCCGCGACCTTCGCGACGCCCGTCGTCTCGTCGAGAAGGATGTTCGCGGGCTTGATGTCGCGATGGACGACGCCCTGCTCGTGGGCGAAATGAAGCGCGCTGCAGACCTGGAGCCCGATCTCCATCACTTCCTTGAACGTCACTCCCTTCGCCGCGAGCTTCGACCCCAGGCTCGTGCCTTTCACGTACTCCATCACGAAATAGCACGTCCCGCCGGCCTCGCCCTTGTCGATGATCTGAATGATGTTCGGGTGGTTCAGTTTCGCGACCGACTCGGCCTCGCGGTGAAAGCGGCCGACGAACTGGCGGTCGCGCGAGAATTCCTTCGGCAGGATCTTGATCGCGACGACGCGGCCGAGCGACTGCTGGATCCCCTTGTAGACAACGGCCATGCCGCCGCGCCCCAGAAGTTCGGTCGTCTCGTAGGGACCGAGCTTCATCTTGGCGCCCGGCTGCTGCGCGCCGGCCGACGGGTCGATCGTGGTCTTGTCGTCGCTCACTTCTCCGCCTTCGCCTCCTCGAGCATCCCGCACACCTCCACCACTTCGAACGCCTTTTCCTTCCCTTTCAGCTTCACCGCGTCCAGCTCCTTCACGCGGAAGAGCGGCTGCGACTTCGCAATCGTCTGCTTCGCCACGAGAATCTGTCCCGGCGCCGCGGCGCCGCACAGCCGGCTCGCCGTGTTAACAACGTCCCCGATTACCGTGAATTCCATCCGCTGGTCGCTTCCGACCATCCCCAGCGCCGCGATCCCCGTGTTGATGCCGATCCCCATCTGGATCACCGGCTGCCCGCGGCGCGCCCACTCCTCGTTCATGCGCTTCAGTTTTTCCTGCATGGCGAGCGCGCACTGCACGGCGCGGTCGGGGTCGTCGGGGGCCTTGAAGGGCGAGCCGAAGACCGCGAGGAGAGCGTCCCCGATGAATTTGTCGAGGGAGCCTTCATACCGGAAAATCTCGGCGGTCATCTCCTGGAAATACTCATTGAGGAGGCCGATCATCTGGTCCGCGGAGAGCTTCTCGCTCAGGGTCGTGTATCCTCGGATGTCGCTGAAGAGCACCGTGACTTCCTGCGACTTCCCGCCGAGCTCGATCTTTTTCGACCCGTCGACGATCTGCTCGACGACGTTGGGGCTGAGGAAGCGCTCAAAATTCGCGCGCTGCTTCGCCTGGTGCTGGACGGTGGCGTAGAGGCGCGCGTTCTCGACGGCGAGGGCCGCCTGGTTCGACACGCCGGTGAGAAGTCGCAGGTCTTCCTCGGTGTACGCGCCGACGGCGCGCTTGGAGTGCAGGTGCAGCATCCCCAGCACTCCCGCTTTCGCCTTGAGGGGCGTGCACATGAAACTGCGGACCTGTGAGTTGAAGACGCTCGTGTCGCCTTTGCCGAAGCGCGCATCCGTCTGCGCGTCGCTGGACAGGATCGCGACCTCTTCCTGCAGGACGCGGCTCATGATCGCCTTCGAAATCGCCACGTGCTCGATCTTCGTCTGCCCTTCGCGCGTCCGGACGATGTTCGGGACCAGCTCCCCCGAACGGTCGCGAAGCAGGAGGAAAGCCTCGTCGGGGCGGAAGAGTTCCATGACCTTTTCCATGACGAGCCCGAGGACTTCCGAGAGATTCGTCGCGCTGGAGAGGTTCGCGGAGACTTCGAAGATGAGCTGCAGCCGCGCGTTTTCGCGGGCGAGCGCCGTAGCGTCCAGCTTCGAAGGCTTCGCCGCGATCGCTTCCCCGACGCCGATGATTGTCCGCACCGAGGGATTGACGAAATTGAAGTCGCGCTCGAAATCGCGAGCGGCGGACGAAGCGGAGAAGGCGAACTTCGTCCGGCCGACCTGGATCTCGTCCTTGTCGGCGAGGAATGCCTCCTTGACCCGGCTTCCGTTGAGGAACGTGCCGTTCTTCGACTGGTCACGGAGCAGTGTGCGCCCGTCGGGCCGGCGGGCGAGGGTCGCGTGGACACGCGATACGTTGAAGTCGTGCTTGAGAACGATGGTGCAGGCTTGCGAAGAGCGGCCGATGGAGAGCGGCTCATCGGTGAGTTCGAAAATAGAACCGGGGTTCCAGCCTTCCTTGGTGGTGAGGGAGGGCATCCGGGAGGGAGTTTAGCAGGACTTAGCGGCGCGTGCGCGGGGAGCGGCGAATCACATATAACCATCTCGACGGAGCGTCTCCAGCCCGCCGCCGTCATCCCTGTCCTGGGCGCGCCCCGACCGCTCCGCAATGTTGGCGAACTTGCCGCTCTTCAGCTCTTCGATAATCTCCGGCACGTCGCGCGCGCCCGACTCGACGCACTGCGTGCACGGGCCGCAGCCGAGCGAGCGGTAGCGCCTCCCGCTTCCGTGATCGTAGTAGAGCGAAACCGTCGGGATCTGTTCCCTCCGGATGTACTCCCAGATGTTGAGCTCGGTCCAGTCGAGAAGCGGGTGGATGCGAACGTGGGTGCCCGGGGCGAATTCCGTCTTGTACTGGTTCCAGAATTCAGGCGGCTGCTCGCCGACGTCCCAGGCGTTCGCGTTGGTGCGCGGCGAGAAGTAACGCTCCTTCGAACGGCTCCCCTCCTCGTCGGCGCGCGCTCCCACGATGACGCCGGTGAACGGCTCCGTGTTGCGGTCGGGTTCGTACTGGCCCGACTTGAGATTCAGCCGCCGGCGAGGCCACTCGCCGCTCAGCGTGTGCTTGAGCGCCTCCGTCTTGAGCAGGCCGCAGCACGCGATCCTGTCGACCGCGCCCTCCGGGAAGGTGCGTTTCGCCAGAAGGGCCTCGGTGTTCTGGCCCACGATCATCGTGAGATTCCACTCGATCGCGAGGCGGTCGCGGTACGCGATCATCTCCGGGATCTTGTACGAAGTGTCGATGTGGACGAGCGGGACCGGAACGTGCCCGAAGAAGGCCTTTCTGGCGAGCCAGAGCAGGACGGTGCTGTCCTTGCCGATCGACCACAGCATGCACAGCTGTTTGAAGTTCGCGTAGGCCTCGCGGAGGATGTGGACGCTGCGCGCCTCGAGCTGGTCGAGGTGGTCGACGGGTGGAGCTTCGAGGGGTTTTAGCATGGCTCGAGGACGCTCCCTCTCTCCGTCGTCGGTTCCGCCGGGCCCGCCACCAGGATCACGCCGGCGTCACGCAGCAGCTGCGCCGCTTCGGATATCCGCCGGAGCGTCTCCTCCGAACTCGATTCCAGGCCCAGGCATGTCGCGATGCGGCCAGCGTCCAGAAGCCCATCGTCGGCCTTCATCGCCGGTCCTCTTTCGCCTGCCGCCACCAGAACCAGGGCCCGCTGATGATGCCGCGCCGCGAACGGAACGGCCCCCTTCCCCGCCGCGTCGGGTAGCGCCTCGCGCACGATCCCGCCACCGCGGATTTCGTAATCCTCGACGAGGACGAAGCGGCTCGTGGCGGCCAGGTCGCTCGCGAGGTCGCAGGCGATCGGGCGGCTGGTGCGCAGCGTGCACTCGGCGACCTCGTGGCGGTCGACCTGTGATTTCGCGTCGTCGACGTCGAGCGTCGACGCGTCCAGCACGCGGTGGATCTCCTCGACCCGGACGGGGACGCGGGCGCTTCCCAGCTTCAGCACGTAATCTTTCTGCTTCACGAGCGGCTCGCGCCCGAGCCAGAAGATGCTGGCCTTCAGCCGGGTCACAACCTGGAGCCGCGGCTGTCCCGCGACGGTCGCGATCTCGCCGCGCGAAAGGTAAATCTGCTCGGCGAGCGTGAACCCGGTCGCCTCTCCCGCCTTTGCGGCCGACTGCGGCGCGCGGGAGAAAACCTCGATGGACGCGACTTTCGACCTTTTTCCGGAAGGGTAGAAGACGACCTCTTCGCCCGCCGAGACGCGCCCGCTATCGATCGTCCCGGCGACGATGCGCCGCTCGTCGCCCTGGCCGGTGAACTTGTAGACATCCTGCACCGCCATGCGGAACGGCTTGTCGGAATCGGGTTCTTCCGATCTGAAGCGGTCGAGGGTTTCGAGCACGGTCGGCCCCTGGTACCACGGCATCGCGGCGGCGCGGGACGCGATGTTGTCGCCCTCCCGGCCGCTGACGGGAATGAAGCCGTCGGGCTTCACGCCGAGCTGCGACAGAAATGCGCGGAACTCGGCTTCGATCCTCCGGAACACTTCGCGGTCGTAGCCGACCAGGTCCATCTTGTTGACGAGAACGACGAGCTGGCGGATCCCGAGCATGCCCATCATGTATCCGTGCCGCCGCGAGTTCTCGCGCACGCCTTCCTTGGCGTCGATCACGAGGAGCGCCGCTTCAGCCCGTGCCGCGCCTGTAATGAGGTTCCGGAGGAACTCGATGTGTCCGGGGGCGTCGATGAGGATGTAAGGCCGCTGGGCGGTCTTGAAGAACACGCGTGCGGCGTCGATGGTGATCCCCTGGGCCTGTTCGTCCTTGAGGGCGTCGAGGAGGAAGGCGTATTCAAAGGGCTTGGAGTTGCGTTCGCAGCGGGCGCGGACCTGCTCGAGTTTTCCCTCGGGGAGGGAACGGGTGTCGGCGAGGAGGCGGCCGATGATGGTGCTCTTTCCATGGTCGACGTGGCCGCCGATGACGAGGTTGAGGCGGCGGTGGTCGGTGGGAAGCGTTGCGGTTGCGGTAAGCATGGCGCAATGTTTACCACTTTAGTCATGATTCGCGCAAGCGGTTTTCGTGCCTGCCCCCGCCTACTTCGCCAGCTCCGGGTTCTTCTCCTTGAACTCCGCCATCGACACCGCCGCAATTTCCAGCAGATCCCACTCCGCGGCCGGATATTTTTCCCCGAGCTTCGACTTCTCGTCGCTCACCGCCTTGTCGAACTGCGCGGTATTCCGGTACTTCGCCGAGTCCATGAATTTCCGGACCGGCATCTCCCGCTTCCCGGACTTCCGGCGAACGATGATGAAGCGGAGCTTCGGGTGTCCGCGCCACCACTCGCCCAGGAGCGGGCGGGGGCCTCCGCTGCAGGACTCGAATACCTCGAGGCTCTGGCCGTGCTGCTCGAACAGCCGGACCGTTTCCTTCCCCAGCGCATCCTCGAAGGCCTCGGCCCCGGCGAATTTCTCCGAGTCGAGAACCGAGGTCGCAACGACCGAGCCGTCGGCGGGGCGGCGGACGACGAGGAAGCGGAATCGGTTTTCGGGAGTGAACCACATGGCGTGCATCCGGGGTCTGCGGGTTGGTGAGGGAGGACCACTCATTATCACTCCGGACGGGCGATTGCAACGGAACAATGCCCCAACCTCAACGGCTCGGCGAAGCGACCCGCCGCCCTTTTCGCTTCCGGGACTTCCCCGCCGGCGGTTCGAAATCCTCGATCTCGCTCTTGGCGCCGCGGCCCATGAGGTCCGCGACAGCGTGGCGGGGATCCTTGTCCTCGAACAGGACCGCGTGGACTTCCTCCACGATCGGAAGCGACACGCGGCACTTGCGCGCCAGAGCGAGCACGGATCGCGTTGTCTCGACGCCCTCCGCGACCATTTTCATTTCGGCGAGGATCTGCGACAGCTTCTTCCCTTTCCCGATCGCGAGCCCGACGCTCCGGTTGCGGCCCCAGGGCGAATAGCAGGTCGTGACGAGATCGCCAAGGCCGCTGATCCCGTAGAACGTCGTCATGCGCGCGCCGAGCGCAAGGCCGAAACGCGAAATCTCCACGAGGCCGCGCGAAAGCAGGGCCGATTTCGCATTGTCGCCGAGCCCGAGCCCGTCGCAGATCCCGGCGGCTATCGCAATCACGTTCTTCATCGCGCCGCCAAGCTCGACTCCCCTGACGTCGGTGTGCGAATAGACGCGGAACCGGTCCGTCATGAATGCGCGCTGCACGACACGCGCCAGGGCGTGGTTCGAGCTGGCCGCGACCACCGTCGTCGGAAGCCGCCGGGCGACTTCCTCGGCATGCGAAGGGCCGCTCAGAACGCAGATCGGGACGCGGCCCAGGACCTCGCGAATGACTTCCGACACCCGCTTCTGCGAGCCGACCTCGATTCCCTTGACGACGCTCACCACAGGCAGGCCTCGCGGATACGCTGGAGCGAGCGGCGTGAGGGACTTCCTCACGAACTGCGTGGGAACGGCGAGAACGAAGAGCTCCGCACCCGTGAAATCCGGGATGCCGCTGGCGACCGTGAGGTTCTCGGGCAGAAGGACTCCCGGCAGATACGGTCGGTTCTCCCGTTCACGCCGCAGCTCGGCCGCGAACGAAGGACGGCGCGCGTGGAGGACGGGATTGTGCCCCGTCGCGCGAAGCACGAGGGACAGGGCGGTTCCCCAACCGCCGGCGCCAAAGACGATGACCTTGCTCACGGGGCGGGAGTCTAAGCCGCAAAGCGGTTTTTGTCAGTGAGTGGAAGGGGACGGCGGTTCGCCGCCTGCCTGGGCCGGCTTCTTCCCCAGCGTAATCTTCGGCTCCGTCCCCTTGAAGATCCGCTTCACGTTCCCCCGATGCTTGTAAATGGCGAAGATCATGACGCCGATGGTGAAGAGCGTGACGCCAAAACGGTCGCGGAAGGCCTCGGGATCCGTGAGCACCTGTCCGCTGGCGAGGGCGATGACGGAAGCGATCGAGCCTATGGAGATGTACTTGGTAAGGACGGTGAACATGATCCAGGCGGTCAACGCGCAGAGGAGAGCCCAGGGCGCGGCCGCGAGGAAGACCCCTGCGGCCGTCGCGATCCCCTTCCCCCCCTTGAACGCGAGGTAGATCGGGTACATGTGCCCCGCAATGGCGCCGATGCCGAAGGCGACCTGGAGAACGACGTCGGGGTGAGGAACGCCGGGGATGAGGCTCACTCCCCACTGGAAGTGGTGGACGAGCCAGACGGGAAGGAATCCCTTCGTGGCGTCGAGCGCCAGCGTCACGATTCCCCAGGCTCTTCCGCAAGTGCGGCCGACGTTGGTGGCGCCGATGTTCCCGGAGCCGGCCTTTCGGACGTCGACACCATTGAGAAGGCCCACCAGGAGGCCGAACGGGATGCTGCCGACGAAGAACATCGCGACGGCCGCGATGAAGACCAGGCCGGCTTCGGAAGCGGTGATGATCGCGAGGTGCATTCCCCTCAAGTTAAGGCGGAGCGCGCGCAGTTATCAAGGGTTCGTCTTGTTTTAAGGCCATCCGGCCGGCTACGCGAACAACGGTAAGTGTTTTCCCACCTGCGCAGTCTCGCAACTTCGGAACCGTTCGACTCGCCCTTCGGGCTCGCTCACGGTAAGCCGGGCCGAGTGCGGTGAAGGCATGAGAAGGGTCTTACCCGGCCCGGCTTAGTGGTGAGTCAGCATTGATTCCGGGGGTTGCGTCCGAGGGGCGCAACCCCCGGAATCAAGCGTGTCGAACCGCCAGGGCTCAAGCCCCTTCGCGCCCGACGCCGATGAAATCGATATGGAAGCGATCCCGGGTTACGTGATCGACCGCAAGCTTTCAAGCGGCGGCACGTCCGGCGTGTATCGCGCGCTCGACCTCGAGAGCGGGCACCACATCGCGCTGAAAATCCTGTTCCCGAAGTGGTCCAAGGACCCGAAGGCGCTTCAATTGCTGGAGCGTGAAGCGTGGCTGCTGAAATCCCTGAGCCACCCGAACGTAGTGCGGGGGCTGGCATCGGGGCATTGGCGCGGACTGCACTGGCTTGCGATGGAGTGGATCGCGGGGCCGACGGCGCTGGAGCGCGTGCATCGTGGCGGGCCGCTCTCGCCGGCCGCGGTGCTCGAGCTGGGGAGGCAGATGGGCGAAGCGATACGCCACCTGGGGCGGCGAGGGATCGTTCACGGGGACATCAAGCCGGCAAACGTGCTGCTGGCGCCTGGCGGCGTTGCGAAATTATGCGACTTCGGCTTTGCGCGTGTGAGACGGGCCGGAGTGCCCGACGACGAGGCGGTATTCGGGACGGTGGCGTACGCGTCGCCGGAGCAGATGGATGGCGATACGGGAGTCGACACGCGCGCGGACCTGTACGGCGTGGGTGCGACGCTTTACCACATGGCGACGGGAAGGATGCCGCCTTTGCCGGACAAATGGGGAGGTTTGCCGGCGATGACGGGGGTGGCTCGCGAGGTGCGGTGGATTGTGCAGCGCCTGATGGCGCCGCATCTCAAGGACCGCTATGCATCGGCGGAATTGCTGCTGGGGGATCTGGGTCAGCTGCGGCAGTTGCGCGACGGCGGAGGCCGGCCGCGCCCGGTTGCGCCCCGCGCGACGGACGAATTCCACTGGGAATTCAACTAACGCGCGGTGAGGAACCGGCGTGTCGGACTGCGTCGGCCCGGCGACCGTCTATCGCAAGGATTTAACACTGCGGGCCGACTCCGCCCGACACGCCGATTCCTCGCCGCGCGTTGTCAACGACACACGGGGGCCGCCTCGGCCAGTTCCGTCTACCGGCAAAGAACGCCGTAACACCAAGTGGCGCTTCAGGTTAGGCCAATGAGTCGCGGGCAAATCCACTTGACATTCGAGCGGCACCTTCGGCATAATGCTCGGCCCGGCAAAAGCAGTGCCTGAGACAAGCCGGGAAAGCCGTATCGCAAAAGTGGGAGATGTGCTTCCCACTTTTTTGTTTGGCCGCGCCGGCATTTCGACGCGGAGACGGACGGCAAAAACGACAGCTAATCGTGACCGAAGCTCGTGATAAAGGGGGGCTTTATGAACGGCGAACTCCTCCGGATCGTCGACGGCATTCATCGTGAAAAAGGCATCGACAAGGAAATCATCATCGAGGCCCTGGAGTCGGCATTGCTGTCGTCCGTCCGCAAATACTTCGGAGTCGGCGAGGAATCCGAGCTGTCCGTCAAGGTCGACCGCACGACCGGCGGAATCTCCACGAATTCCGGCCTGACCCTCGAACAACTCGGCCGCATCGCCGCGCAGACCTTCAAGCAGGTCATGATCCAGAAGTTCCGCGAGGTCGAGCGCAACCAGGTCTTCGGCGACTACGAAACGAAAAAGGGCTCCGTCATCGTCGGCTCCGTGCAGCGCTTCGAAGGGCCGCACATGATCGTCAATCTGAACAAGGTCGAGGCCGTCGTGCCGCGGTCGGAGCAGGTCCCCGGCGAGTCGTACCGCGTCGGCGACCGCATCCGCGCGCTCGTCGCCGAGGTGAAGAAAAAGGGCCAGAAGGTGCGCGTCGTCCTTTCACGCGCGAACGGCGATTTCGTGAAGAAGCTCTTCGAGGCCGAAGTCCCCGAAATCCAGGAGCGCCTCGTCGAAATCCGCTCCATCGCCCGCGAGCCCGGCTACCGCACCAAGATCGCCGTCGCCTCCATCAACGACAAGGTCGACGCCGTCGGCGCCTGCGTCGGCGTCCGCGGCGCACGCATCAAGAACATCGTCGAGGAACTCAGCGGCGAAAAGGTCGACATCATCCGCTTCGAACTCGACCCCGCCTCCATGATCCGCAACGCGCTCAAGCCCGCCGAAGTCTCGGGCATCCTCGTGAACAAGGAGGAAAAGCGCGCACGCATCATCGTCACCAAGGACCAGCTCTCCCTCGCCATCGGCAAGCAGGGCCAGAACGTCCGCCTCGCTTCCAAGCTCACCCGCTGGGACCTCGACGTCGTGTCGCAGGAAGAGGAAGCGCAGCGCGTCAACAGCGGCGGCGAGGCGTTCCCGGCGAAGCGGCGCGCGGGGATCCCCGAAGACCTGGGCGCCGACGTCATCGGCGCACTGGTCGAGGCGGGGTACGACACTCCCGAATCCATCGCGGACGCGGGCGCCGAGGCGCTGTCGGAAATCCCGGGGTTCGACATCACCAAGGCCGAGCAGGTCGTCACGCACGTCCGGCAGAAGCTGCGGGACGGGATGGGGCAGACGCTTCCGCCCCGTCCGCCGGTGCAGCACCACGGGCTCGATCACAACACGGTGGAACTCCTGACTGCCGCCGGTTTCGACACGCTCGAGAAGATCTCCGAGGCCGGGATCGACGCGATCGCCGCCGTGCCCGGAATCGACCGCAACCGCGCCGAACAGATCCTGAAACTGGTCGCCGATCGTCTTGACGCGGACGCCGCTTCCGATCCCGGGACAGACGAGGCGGCAGCAGAAGGGGAAGCCGCGCCGCCGGCGGAAGGCGAACCCGTTCCCGAACCGCCCGCGACGACGAGCGCGGAAGGTTCCGCTTCGGAGGGCGCCCCGCCCGCCTGATGCCCCCGAACGGCCGGCGGCGCTGAAGCGATTCCCTTTTGTGCTTCCCCGCCGGGTCTCACGAGTCCACAATTCCCTTTCTCACCCGACGCCGCTTCCGCGGCGCGGTCAGGCGTGAAGCGGAGAATCGATGCGGATCTACGAGCTGGCGAAGGAGCTGGGCAAGGAGCCTGCAGAGGTCAGGATCGTGGCGCAGGAAATCGGCGCGCCGATCAAGACCAACTTCAACGTGCTTGAGGAGCCGTTCCTCTCGCAGGTCCGGGACAGATTCGTGAAGCCTGCCCCGGCCGGGAAGGCTGCGGCCACGCCGATTTCCGAGCTGGCGATTCCGGCGCCCGCGAAGGCGGAGGCAAAGGTGGAGGCGCCGAAGGCTGCAGGGCCGGCGGCGAGCCCGTTCGGGCTTGTTTACCGTGCGCCGAAGGCGGAGACGCCGATGCGTCCGGCAATGAAGCCTGCGGTCCGTGAGGACGTGAAAGAGGAGCCGAAGAAGCCGGCGGCGAAAGTCATGGCGGCGCCCGCGGTGTCGAAGCCTGTGCCGCATGCGCCGAAGCCCGCGGTGAAGCTGGTGCGGCCGGACACGAAGGGCGACGTGGTGATCACGAAGTCCGGGCCGACGCCGGAGGGGGCGCACCCGGTGGCGGAGCTGGAAGCGGAGGACACGGCGGTCCGGATCCTACGCCCGACGGAGGTGCAGCAGTACGAGAAGGCGGCGGAGGAGGAAGCGCGTGCGAAGAAGCTCGGGCTGAACAAGCCGCCGCCGCCGACGACGATTGCGCGGCGTCCCGGACAGCGCCCGGGGCAGCGTCCCGGCATGCGGCCGGGGTCGCGCTCGACTTCGATCCGCGTGCTGGAGGAGACGATCGGGCGGCCGAAGCAGACGCCCGCGCCGCCGCCGCCCGCGGCGGACCGGCAGATCGAGGTGCCGGTGCCGATCTCCGTGAAGGACTTCTGCGCGCTGATCGGGATCAAGGCCAACCTGGTCCAGAAGAAGCTGCTGGAGCACGGGAAGCTGGTCACCATCAACCATGCGCTTGACGCGGACGACGCCGAGCTGATGGCGATCGAATTCAACCGGAACGTCCTCGTAAAGAAGGTGAAGTCGCAGGAAGAGAAACACTTCGAGGACATTGCTGAGGCACCCGACAAAGCCGAAGACCTGGTTCCGCGCCCGCCGATCGTGACGATCATGGGTCACGTCGACCACGGGAAGACGAGCCTGCTGGACCGGATCCGGAGCGCGAACGTGGCGGCCGGGGAATCCGGCGGGATCACGCAGCACATCGGCGCCTACAAGGTCGCGGCGCCGCACGGGGCGGTCGTGTTCCTCGACACGCCCGGCCACGAGGCATTCACGGCGATGCGCGCCCGCGGAGCCAACGTCACGGACGTCGTCGTGATCGTCGTGGCAGCGGACGACGGGATGATGCCGCAGACGGAGGAAGCGGTCGACCACGCAAAGGCGGCGGGCGCGACGATCATCGTGGCGCTGAACAAGATGGACAAGAAGGGCGCCAATCCGCAGAAGGTCATGCAGCAGGTCAGCAGCTACGACAACGCCCTCACGCCCGAGGAATGGGGAGGCAAGACCTACTATGCAAAGGTCTCGGCGATCACGGGCGACGGCGTCCCCGACCTGCTCGAGCGCCTCGCGCTCGAAACCCAGATTCTCGAGCTCAAGGCCAATCCGCGTCGCCCCGCTTCCGGCGCCGTCCTCGAGGCGCGCATGACCGAGGGGAAAGGCGTCACGGCCACCCTGCTGGTCCAGAACGGCACGCTCAAGAAGGGCGACGTCATCCTGGCCGGCCGCGCTTACGGCCGCGTGCGCAACATGTACGACGACCACGGCGTGCCTATTGACGAAGCGCCGCCGGCGACGCCGATCATGGTCACCGGACTGTCCGTCGTTCCCGACGCCGGCGACAAGTTCCACACTTTCAACGACGTGACAAAGGCGCGCTCGATCGCCGAGGAACGCGAGCACAAGATCCGCGAAACCGCCATCCTCGGACGCAGTCACATCAAGATGGAAAACCTCTTCCAGTCCATCGAAGCCGGAAAGCTGCGCGAAGTGCGCATCATCCTGAAGACGGACGTGAAAGGATCGGTCGAAGTCCTGAAAAAGTCCCTCGAGGACATCTCCACGGACGAGGTGCGCCTGCGAATCATCCACGCCGGCGTCGGCACGATCAACGAGTCCGACGTCGTCCTCGCGGACGCCTCCGACGCCATCGTTCTCGGCTTCCACGTCCCCGCCGAGGAGCGCGCCCGGGTGGTCGCGACGGAAAAAGGCGTGCAGATCAAGCTGTACGAAGTCATCTACCACATCGTCGAGGAGATGAAGCTCGCCCTGGAGGGCCTGCTCGAGCCTACCAAGGTCGAGAGCGTCGTCGGCCACGCATCGGTCAAGCAGATCTTCAAGATTTCGCGCTCCGGCAACATCTGCGGTTGCGTGGTCACCGACGGGAAACTCGAGCGCTCCTCGCTCGTCCGCGTCCGCCGCGGCGGAGAGGTCATCCACGACGGAAAGCTGGAGTCGCTGAAGCGCTTCAAGGACGACGTGAAGGAGGTCGCGGAGGGGTTCGAGTGCGGCCTTCGGGTCGCGAATTTCGACACGGTCCAGACGGGTGATGTCGTGGAGGCGTACAAGATCGAGGAAGTGGCGCGGAAGCTGGAGCGCAAGGCCGAGGTGCGGTAGGGCGGAGGGCCGGGGTCAATGGTTGTTGGAACCATGCTCGTCAGCGCCTTCATCGGCGAATCGCACTCGCTGAAGGACAAGCGACATGTCCTGCGCTCCGTCAAGGACAGGGTCCACGACCGCTTCAATGTGAGCATCGCCGAAGTCGAGGACAACGATCTCTGGCAGAAGACCGCGCTCGGCGTCGCGGTCGTCTCGAACGACACAAGACATGCGCTGGAAGTCCTTCGTGAAGTCGAAAGGTTTCTCAAAACTCATCCCGGGCTGGTCGTGTGCTCGGCGGAGACGGAGATCCTCTGATGGCGCAGAACCACAGGCTGCCGATGATGGCGCGGGAATTCCTCCGGGAGATCGCGAAGATCGTGAACTTCGAGATGCAGGATCCCCGGATGAAGATGGTGACGATCACAAAGGTCGAGCCGGCGCCTGACGTAAAGACGGCGAAGGTGTATTTCTCGATGATCGCCGACGAAAAGGCGCGGGCGGAGGCGGTCCGGGCGCTTCAGGACGCCCGCAACTTCATCCGGGCGCAGCTGCGGGCGCGGATGAAGAGCGTGAGGTACATCCCGGAGTTGATGTTCAAGTTCGACCAGTCGATCGAGGGATCGATCCGGATCTCGAAGCTGATCGACAAGGTGGCGGCGGAGCGTGAGGAGGCCGAAGCGGCGCGGAAAGAGGGGGAGAAAGTCGAATGAAGCGGGGGAAGAAGGCTGCGCAGCGGCCGGCGGCGGCGTTGCGAAAGAAGGCCATTGTCGGGGCGCGGCCGCCGGGGCGCCGGGACGGGCGCGGGGCCGACGAGCTGCGGCCCGTGGCGTTCCGGCGGAACATCCTGGCGCACCTGCCGGGCAGCGTCCTGGCGGCGTTCGGGAAGACCCAGGTGCTGTGCACGGTATGCGTGGAAGAAGGCGTGCCGGATTTCCTGCGCGGCAAGGGCACGGGCTGGCTGACGTCGGAGTACGGGATGCTGCCGGGCTCCACGAACCGGCGCAAGCCGCGCGATCGCTCTGGAAAGGTCGACGGCAGGACCGTGGAGATCCAGCGGCTGATCGGTCGCGCGCTTCGCCAGGCGGTCGACCTCGGCGCACTCGGCGAGCGCACGCTCTGGATCGACTGCGACGTCCTGCAGGCGGACGGCGGGACGCGGACCGCGTCGATCACCGGCGCGTGGGTCGCCCTGAGCGACGCGCAGGATCGCCTCATTCGCGAAGGAAAACTCTTCAAGAAGTTCGTGTCGCAGCAGGTCGCGGCCGTCTCCGTCGGCATTGTCGGCGGCCGGGCCAGGCTGGACCTCGACTACTCGGAGGACTCGCAGGCCGGGACGGACATGAACCTGGTGATGACGTCGCGCGGGCAGTTCGTTGAGATCCAGGGAACCGCCGAACACGGGGCGTTTTCGGAAAAACAGCTGGGGGAGATGCTGAAGCTGGGGAGGAAGGGGATGGAGAGGTTGTTCGAGCTGCAATTGGTGAGCGGGAAAGGCAAGGAGAAGGGGTAGGAGAAGGAACAGGAGGAGGAACGACCCCTCTACTTCGGGACCAGCAGCGACACGGTGCGGTTCCGGTGGCCGAAGTGCGCTCGCGCGGCCTTCAGGATCGCGGTGCCGCTGACGTGGCTCACGAGCTTCGGGAGCTCAAAGACGTCGAACTTCTTGAAGTGGAACCGCAGCAGGGAAAACGCGCAGGGGTCCACCTGGTCGAACCCGCGGAGAAACGCGCCCAGGTATTTCCTCTTGATCCGGTCGAGGTCGCGCCGCCGGATTCCGTCCTTGAGGAATTTCTCCAGCCCCGCGAGCAGGCTCTTCTCGAGTCCCTCCGGATCGTCGGTCTCGCCGCCGCAGATCGTCGACCCGAAGGTCGGCGTTGACGAATAGGACGCCGAGAAAGACTCGTCGAGGAGCCCCTTGCCATAGAGGCGCTCGTAGAGGCGGGTGCCGCGCCCGATGAGCGCGTCGAGCGCCAGATTGATCGCCACTTCCCTCTCCACCTCCTGGCGGCCTCTCGCCGGCGGATCGGTTTCCTTCCATGCCATCATGAACTTGGGACGCGCGACCTGCATCGCTTCGCTTCGCCGCGCTTCGCCGACTTCACGCGGCTCGCGCGGGTAGGAGCGCGTGATGCGACCGTCGCGGCCGAGTCCCAGCGCTTCGACGCCGGCCTGGACCTGCTCGAAGACGGCGCGCGGGTCCAGGTCACCGGCGACCGCGAGCACCATGTTGGAGGGGGAATAAAACGTGCGCCAGCACTGCTGGAGCTGCGCGGGGGTGATGGCCTGGATCGACTCCACGGTGCCGCCGATGTCGACTCTCGCGGGGTGCCTGCTGTAGAGCGACTCCTGCAGATTCTGGTAAATGCGGAAGTCGGGCATGTCGCGGTACATCCGCAGCTCCTGCTCGATGATCAGCTTTTCCTTGGCGACCCAGTCGGGGCGGAAGACCGGGGCGAAGACGAGCCCGGTCAGCGTCGTAAGGTTGTCCGCGAAATTGTCGATGCAGGAAAAGTAATAGACCGTCGTGGAGTACTCGGTGCCGGCGTTCGAGGAAGCGCCCTTTTTGGAGAACTCGACGAGGAGGTCGCCGGTTTTTTTCTTGAAGAGCTGGTGCTCGAGGAAGTGGGCGATGCCGTGGGGCATGGAGTATGAGGCGCCCGCGTGGCGGAAATCGTTGTCGATTGAGCCGTAGAGCGTGCCGTAGACGGCAGTTTTCCGCTGCATGCCCTTCTTGGGAAAGACGTACGCGGTCAGGCCGCAGGGGAGCTTCGCGACGTGGTAAGTTTCATCGATGAGGGGAGAGTGGCGGTCGATGACGGGGAGCACGCGGGCATTGTAGGGGCGAGGCGGCATCTGTCACGTGGGGTGAACGGTTGAAGATCGACTCTCGATTGACAGGTTCGCCCATCCCGGTTACTTTAGACGAGTCTTCAGGCCTTCGCTGCTTCTTCCGTAACTCTTTACGGAAGAGGAAGTTAAGGAGGAAGACGGCCTTCGAGGCCACCCATGAAATCAGTCCTGCAGGTCGCGCTGGATTTTCTGGAGTTGAAGCGCGCCCTCGAGCTGGCGGCCGAAGCGGTTCGCGGCGGCGCCGACTGGCTCGAGGCGGGGACTCCGCTCATCAAATCCGCGGGCCTCGACGCGGTGCGCGAGCTTCGGCGCGCGTTCCCGAAACACACCATCGTCGCGGACCTCAAGACCATGGACGCGGGGCGGATGGAGATGGAAGCGGCGGCGAAGGCGGGGGCGAACGTGGGGACCGTGCTCGGGACGGCAAGCGAGTCGACGATCATCGAGTGCGTCGAAGTCGGACGGCACTACGGAATGGACGTGCACGTCGACCTGCTGAACGTGCCGGACCCCGGTGGGCTGGCCAAAAAGTGCGAGGAGTGGGGCGCCCACCACGTCGGCATCCACATGCCCATCGACGACCAGATGCGCGGCAAGTTGCCGATGGATCTGCTGCGCACCGTTCGCGCCGCGACAAGGCTTCCGATCGCCGTCGCCGGCGGCCTCAACTCCGAAACCGTCGTCGACGTCGTCGAGGCCGGCGGCGATATCCTCATCGTGGGCGGCGCAATCACGAAAGCGGCCAACGCCGAGAAGGCCACGCGCGATATCCGAATCGCCATCGACACCCGCGCGAAGGTCCCTACGGACCTGTTCAAACGAGGCGCTTCTGAAGAGGAAATCCGGCGGATTCTCGGGATGGTCTCGACGCCGAATATTTCCGACGCGATGCACCGCTCCGGAGAGATTCCGGGAATCGTCAGCCGGAACCACGGCCTCAAGGCGGCAGGACCGGCCTTCACGGTGCGAACGGCGCCTGGCGACTGGTCGAAGCCGGTCATCGCGATCGAGATGGCGCGGCCGGGAGACGTCATCGTGATCGACGCCAGCGGCGTCCCGCCTGCGGTCTGGGGCGAGCTCGCGAGTCATTCCTGCATCCGCAAGGGCGTCGCCGGCGTCGTCATCCACGGCGCCATTCGGGACATCGATGAAATCCGCAAAATGAAGTTCCCCGCCTGGTCGACTCACGTCACCCCGACCGCCGGCGAACCCAAGGGCTTCGGCGAAATGCAGGTCGCCATCCGCATCAACGGCGTCGAGATCGCCCCGGGCGACTGGATTGCCGCCGACGACTCTGGCGTGGTTAGAATCCCGCGCGCCAAAGCCGTTGAAATCGCCAACCGCGCCATGAACGTCCTCGAAGCCGAAAACAGGCTTCGCGAAGAGATCCACAAGAAGGGCACGCTGAGTGAAGTCGTCGAACTCGAGAAGTGGGAGAAGGAGATCGGCGACCGGTCCGGCAAATCCGCAAAGAAGTGACGTCCGTGCCGTTTGAAAGCGCCGTGCCGCAGTCCCCTTCCAGGAAGGAGATGCGCATGGAAATCAGCAAGAAGGCCAACCGCTGTGACGTCTGCCGCCGCCGCGAGGCCGGCAACACGTGGACCGTCCTCACCGGCGAGGCCGTTGTCCGCGAACGCCGCATCTGCGACGTCTGCATCCGTGTCCGAGCCGCGCTCGCCCGCACGCGCACCTGCGCGAATTGCGGCAAGAAAAACGCCCGCCGCTTCCGCCTCCGCTTCTCCCCCGGAGGCATGTCGCTTGCGGTCCACCTCTGCCGCCAGTGCTGGAGCAAGCAGGCCGTCGTAGACAGGATTCACAGGAAGATCAAGGGCGTCGTCAAGCGCCGCGGAGAAAACGACGAGGCGACTCTTCAGCGCGACATCGAGCGGTTCCTTCGCCGGCAGGACGGCGATCTTAATTGACCGCGCGGTTGACGGTCGTCCTGCGGCGCGCGTCACCGGCCCGCCCGGCGCGCCTCCAGCGTCC
>WSZJ01000045.1 GCA_009773755.1 Planctomycetota bacterium
GGGCGACGGCTGGACGAAGCGCTGGCGTGGCGCGCGGGCGGGCGGCTGGAGATCGGCCTGCATGGCGGCGCCGCGGCGACCGCGGCCGTGCTGCGCGCTTTACGCCGGGCGGGCGTCCGGACCGAGAGCGCGCCCGCGCCGAACGGCTCCATTGAGGCCGATGCCGCGGCCCTCCTGCCCCGGGCAGCGACGCTTCCCGCCGCCATGTTCCTCGTGGCGGCGGCGGGAGGGGCGCTCACGCGCGAGATCGAATCCGGCGATCCGGTCCGCCTGCGCGCACTTCTCGACCGTGCCGTCGCCGGCGCCGCGCTGGCATTCCCGCGAACGGTGGCCATCGCGGGTCCCCCGAACGCCGGCAAGTCCACGCTTCTCAACGCTCTCTGCGGCCGGGATCGCGCCCTCGTCCACCCGCAAGCGGGGACGACGCGTGACACCGTGGAGGCGACCGCTGACTTCGAAGGTTATCCCGTGCGGTTGGCCGACACGGCGGGGTACGAGCCGAAAGGCCGCTCTCGCTCCGGGAAGGGGGTCGACGAAGCCGGATTGGACGCGCAGGCGGAAGCGCGGGGACGCGAGGCGGCGGCGGCGGCAGACGTTGTGGTGTGGCTCGAAGACCCTGCGGCGCCCTCTTCGCCGGAGGGGCGCGCGGACATCCGGCTTTCCGGAAAGAGCGACCTGGGGCGCGTGATCCCGGGGGCGCTTCCGGTTTCGGGGGTGACAGGCGAGGGACTTGACGCACTGCGTCAATCGGTGCTGCGCCTGCTGAAGCTCCCGTTTCCTGCCGAAGCGAGGCCTGCGCCTTTCCGACCGGCACACATTGAGAGGTTGCGGCTGAACCTCGGTCGAGACTGGAAGTGACCGTGAGCCTGAACCGGAGTCGAGCTTTGGTTTGACCGCAGACCTCCCCCAGCGTATCTTTCGCGACTCGATGCCCCGCACCAGAGCGACGACCGCCGCATCGAAACCGGCCGCTTCCATTTCCCCCGCCTGGTCGTCGCGCCACTTGCTGGGCCTTCAGGAACTCTCCGCGGACGAAATCCGCCTCCTCCTCAGGCAGGCCACCGCCTACCGCGAGTTCGCCGCCTCCAATGCGCGCAAGTCCGCGCTTCTCAAGGGCCGCCTGGTCGTCACGATGTTCGTGGAGCCCTCGACGCGGACGAAAGTCTCGTTCAACCTCGCTGCGCGGCGTCTTGGCGCGGACACGCTCGACTTTGCGGCGGGTTCTTCTTCGCTCTCGAAGGGCGAGACGCTGGTCGACACGGCGCTCAACATCGAGGCGATGGCGATCGACATTCTCGTGGTGCGGCACCCGTCCTCTGGCGCGCCGGAGTTGCTGACCCGGCAGGTGAAATCAGCGGTCGTCAACGCGGGGGATGGCGCGCACGAGCACCCGACGCAGGGGCTGCTCGATGCCGACACGATCATCCAGCACAAGGGGAGGGTGGAAGGGCTGAGGGTCGCTGTCGTCGGCGACATCCTCCACTCCCGCGTCGCCCGCTCGAACGTCTGGGCCCTCACGAAACTCGGCGCCGAAGTCTGGGTCTGCGGGCCGTCCACGCTGATCCCCGACGAGCTGCGCGACTTCGGCGTGAAAATCTCATACGACTTCGACGCCCTCCTTCCCTCCCTCGACGTCGTCAACATGCTCCGGATCCAGCACGAGCGCATCAAGGGCCCGCCGATGTTCCCCTCGATCCGCGAGTACGCGCGGCTGTTCGGTCTCAACGCGGCGCGGATGAAAACGGCGAAGAAGGACATCCTCGTCATGCACCCGGGGCCACTCAATCGCGGAGTCGAGATTACGCCTGACGTCGCGGACGGGCCGCGAAGCGTCATCCTGGACCAGGTCACCAACGGCCTTGCCGTGCGGATGGCGGTGCTTCACCGCGCGGCGGGATATGCGCCTTTCGCCCCGGAGGGAAAAGCGTGACCACGCTTCTCATCAAGGGTGGCCGGGTCGTCGACCCTGCAAGCGGCGTCGACGGCGTCGCGAACGTCCTGGTCCGCGACGGGAAGATCGTCTCGGTCGGCGACAAGTCGCCCAAAGCGTCCGAGATCTACGACGCGCGCGGCCTCGTCGTCTGCCCGGGATTGATCGACATGCACGTCCACCTGCGCGAGCCCGGGAAGGAAGAAGAAGAAACGATCGCTTCGGGAAGCGCGGCGGCGATCGCCGGCGGGTTTACGAGCGTCGCCGCGATGCCGAACACGGAGCCGGCGTGCGACTCGGAGGCGCAGGTGGAGTTCACGATCCTTCAGGGGCGCCGCGCCGGCCTCGCCAACGTCTACCCGATCGGAGCGGTGTCAAAGGGACGCAAGGGCGAGGAACTGGCGGAAATCGGCCAGATGTTCCGGGGCGGCGCGGTCGCTTTCAGCGACGACGGGACGCCGATCTGGAACGCGGCGCTCATGCGCCTCGCGCTCGAGTATTCCGCCATGTTCGACCGGTGCGTCATCCAGCACTCCGAGGACCCGAACCTCTTCGGCTGCGGCTGCATGCACGAAGGGAAAGTCTCGATGGAGCTCGGCCTCGAAGGGATACCCGCGGCGGCGGAGGAGTCGATGATCGCCCGCGACGTCATCCTGGCGAAAGTGACGGGAGGCCACCTGCACGCGGCGCACATTTCGACGCGGGGAAGCGCCGCACAGGTGAGGGCGGGAAAGGCCGCGGGCGTCCAGGTGACGGCCGAGGTCACGCCGCACCACTTTACGCTCACCGACGACCGGGTGCGCTCCTACGACCCTGTCTACAAGATGAACCCTCCGCTGCGCGAGGGGCCGGACGTGCAGGCGATGATCGAGGGGCTGCGCGACGGAACGATCGACGTCATCGCGAGCGATCATGCGCCGCACGCAACCGAGGAGAAGGAGCTGGAATTCAACGAGGCGCCCTTCGGGGTCATCGGCCTCGAGACCACGCTCGGGCTCGTGATGACGTTCCTGGTCGAGCCCGGCCACATCCCGCTCTCGAAGGCGATCGAGTGTATGACGGCGAATCCCGCGCGCATCCTCCGCCTCGCCAAGGGGACGCTGGCGCCGGGCGCCGGCGCGGACGTCACGATCTTCGACCCGAAAAAGACATGGACGGTCGAGGCTGGCACGTTCAAGTCGCGCTCCAGGAATTGCCCGTTCGAGGGGTGGAAGTTGAGGGGACGGCCCGAGGCGGTGGTGGTGGGCGGCAGGCTGCTGGCGTGCCGGTAGGGCATCGCGGAACTTCGGGGACATCCGATGATCTGGGCCATTGACGGGTACAACGTCATGTTCGCCGGCCGCATCGACGGCGCGGAAGAGACCGACATCGAGACGCGTCGCGAAGACCTCCTCAACCGCTGCCGCCGGCTGAAGGACCCTGTCGTTGTTTTTTTTGACGCTTCAAAAGCGCCCCCCGGCCTCACGGACGAAGTGCAGGGAAGAGGCAAGCTCGAGGTCGTTTACGTCCGAACGGGGACGGCAGACGACGCGATCGTGGAGTGGGTACGAAGGAGCGGAAGGCCGCACGAGGTGTGCGTTGTCACGAACGATCGCGAGCTGGCAGGACGCGCGAAAGCGCTTCGGGCGAAGCTGGCTGGCGTGGAGCATTTTCTGAAACAGATCGACCCGGAACGACTGGAGGGGGTTGAGAAGCCGAGAATCTCGAATGAAGAAGCGCGGCGGTGGGCGGCCGAGTTCGGCGTGGATCCGGACGCCAGGATCTAGGGCAGTGCCGCGAGGGACTGAAAGTGCGAAATTGCCCGACATCGCGCAAACTCCCTTTCCACCCCGTGCATGAGCGCACGAAACACCATGTATTTGACAATCTCGTTTACAAAACATGGGTTTTTACACACGCATGAATTTGCAAGTCATTGTCTACAAACGACTTAAGTCCTGCGTACTTCGGCACACAGCTTGCAGATCCCCCTTCCCGTCACCCGGGTCCCACAATCCCTTCTCCAGAGGAGCACGCCATGAAAGCCTCAATCCTTGCCATCGCGGGAGCCCTCACGCTCACCGCAGGCACCTGCGTCTGGGCAGACGATCCCGAAGCGCAGACCGATCAGAACCAGACCATCGCCGCCGTCACGCCCTACGTGAAGGTCGGCGACATCGTCTTCTACCGGTCGTATGAAGACGCCTTCCCGAAGGCACGCAAGGAAGGAAAGCTCGTGATGGTCTATCGCATGCTCGGCGAGCTCGACGGGCTCACCTGAAGCGCCGCGCACGCCATGAGGACGGCCGTCCTCAAAGACAAGTCGGTCGGCAAGACCGTGAACGAGAAGTTTGTCTGCGCCTGGAAGAACATCGAAGGCGAGTCGACGTGCGGCGGGTCGTTCGCGCACGAAGCGTCGGACAAGGCCGGCTTCTGCTCGACGGGAGACGGCGAGCACAATACCCAGATCTGCGTCTTCACGCCGGACGGCAAACTCCTCGACGTCATGGCCGGGTACCAGACGCCGCAGGATCTCGCCGCGGAGCTGAATTGGGCCTGGAAGGAGCTCGCCCCCATCGCCGGGAACCAGAAGATCTCCGACGAGGTGAAAAAGGGAATGCTTCAGCGCACGATCGACACCCGCCTCACGAAGACCACGAACCACTGCACGATGATGGACCAGAAGTACGTCCGCGAACACGTCCTCGACTCCTGGACCCAGTTCAGCGTCGAGGAACTCGTCAAGGGCCGCGGCTTCGGCGACCACTTCTTCGGCCGCTACGGCGAAAAGGCCATGCCCGGTGAAGGCATCGGAAACGTCCCTCAGCACACCCAGTCCTCTCTCGACTGTCAGAAAATGAATGAGATCAGCGCGGAAGCTCTGAGGCTGAAGAAGCAGTGGAACCTTGCCGGCGAAAAACTTCGCCGCGAAATCAAGTCGAAGCTCGTCGAGCTCGAGACCGAGTACGACGAACTGAAGTCGAAGTCGAAGAACGCCAACGCGGGGATGGGCAGGTCGGACGGGCCGGTCGCAAAGGTCGAAAAGAAGGACTAGTTCAAGCGGGACCCGGAACGGGCGGTCGCGTAAGCGGCCGCCCGTTTTTTTTGCCGGATCAGATAGGATCCAGGGATGAAGCACATACTCCTGATCGCCGCCGTTCTTGCCTCTGTCTGCCTCCTTGCCTGCGCTCCGGGCCGCGCCGAAGACGGCGAAGGCGAGGAGAAGAAAAAGCAGACGGAGGTCGAGAAGGAAACGAAGCTTCGCGCGGATATGGAGGAAATCATCGGCGCAGACGCCGAATTCAAGCGCACCGGCCCCTTCCTCGTCGCCGGCCACCTCGGCACCGCCGAAATGGAGCGCTGCGTCGGCACCGTCGAGCGCTCCCGGAAGGCCCTTCACAAGCAGTTCTTCGACAAGGAGCCCGACGTCCTCTACGCCGTCTATCTCCTTCCCGACCACGACAAGTACGACGCGTTCTGCATGAAATTCCTGGGCGAACACCCGAGCTCGAAGTACGGCTTCTACCTGCCTTCGCGCAAGTCGCTCGTCATGAACATCGGCACCGGCAGCGGCACGCTCGTGCACGAGATGACGCACGCGCTCATGGAAGCCGACTTCCCGAAAGTCCCGACGTGGTTCAACGAGGGACTCGCTTCGCTCTTTGAGCAGTGCACGACCGAGGACGGGAAAATAATCGGGCTCGTGAACTGGCGGTTGCCGATTCTCCAGAGCGCCCTCAAGGACGGCTCCGTCATCGAATGGAAAAAGCTCGTCGAGTTCACGGGAGCTTCCTTTTACGGCGACGGGTCGGGGCTGCGCTATGCGGAAGCGCGTTACCTGTGCCTGTGGCTGCAGGAAAAGGGAAAGCTCGAAACGTATTACGAGAAGATCCGCGACGGCGTCGAGAAGGACCCCAAGGGCCTGGAGGCGCTGTCAGCGGTGCTGGACGGGAAAATGGAAGAGGCGGAGAAGGAATGGCGGGAGTGGGCGAAGGGGCTGAAGCGGGATTGAGGCGCGAGCGGCCGAGCCGTAGATCGATTTCTTCTCGCGCGCTCAGACCCTCTGAACGATCTGCTCGGCGGGGTAGCGCACCTTGGCGAGCGACGCGTAGCCGTCGTCGGCCGCGCGGTAACCGGCGGTTGCGACGCACACGGCGCCGAGCCCCTGCTTGGCGAGCCCGAGAATGCGGTCATAGTCGGCGGGTTGAATCCCCTCCATAGGACACGCGTCGACTCCGAGCGCCGCACAGCTCGTCAGAAAGGTGCCGAGGGCGATGTAGAGCTGGCGCGCGGACCAGTCGTCGATCCTGAATCCGGCGGGCGGGTTACCGAGGAACCCCGTCATCATCCCTTTGTATCCCTCCAGCGACTCGCGCGGCACGTTGCGTACCTCAACAATCCGGTCGATCAGCTTTTCCGCATCGGCGGCCTTCAGGTTCTTGCGGATGGCGAAGACGACAAGGTGTGATGCGGCGAGGATCTGGGGCTGATTCCAGGAAGCGGCGAATAGCTTCTCGCGCGTGGCGCGATCGTTCACGACGATGAATGCCCAGGGCTGCAGGCCGAACGAAGAGGGGGAGAGGAGAAGCGACTGCTCGAGGGCGGCCCAGACGTCTGGGGGAATCTTCTTCGCCGGATCAAACTTCTTGGTGGCGTAGCGCCAGGAGAGGCGCTCGACGAGGTCGCGGGGGGAGAGGGTCGGCATGACTGGTTGACTCCGGAGGGAGAGGGAAGGAAGCGGGACCGTACACGGCGGAAGAGGAAGACGTCAAAGAAAGTGCAAGGCGTTTCCCGACAATTCATGTTGTGCGCCCTGGCGGCCGCACGGTATGACATCGCTCAAAGCCCGGCAGACCGGGACGTCCTGCACACTCGGACCACAAGAGAGGAGTTTCTTCATGAAGCGGTTTCTCGCGGCCGGCCTTGCGGCGGCCCTGCTCACCTGGAACGCGACGGCCGAAGACGGCCCTTCGATGCCCGCACCCGAGAAGGAACACGAGTGGCTGAAGCAGCTCGCGGGCGACTGGGACGGGGAAGCCGAGATGTTCGGGAAACCGGGAGAGCCCTCGACAAAGTCGAAAGGGACGGAAAGCACCCGGCTGATCGGAGGATTCTGGGCGATGATCGAATACAAGGGCGATGCGGACGGTACGCCGTTCACGGGAATTCTCACGGTCGGCTACGACCCGGCGAAGAAGTCGTACGTCGGCACGTGGATCGACTCGATGACGAGCACCCTGTGGCAGTACAAGGGGAGCGTCGACGCGGCCGGGAAGGTGCTGACGCTCACGACCGAGGGCCCGTCCCCCTGGGATCCCGCGAAGTCGGCGACATTCCGCGAGTCGATCGAGATCAAGGACAAGGACCACAAGACATTCACTTCCAAGATCGAGAAGGACGGCGAGTGGATCACGGTCATGCGTGGGGAGTACACGCGAAAGAAGTAGGCCGCCGAATCCGGGTATTTCACGGCCCGCTTTCCCGTACTCTCTCGAGGGGTCCTTCGGGAGCGGAGCATGAGCCTGAGAACGATCTTCGCGGCAGCGACGTTCGGGCTGGCATTGCTCCCGTGCTTCGCCGAAGAACCCGCGAAGAAAGAGCTCCCGAAGAAGACCGACGCGCAGGCCGCGAAGGAGATCTCGGAGGCGATCCGGCTTGCCCCGGCCTGGCTCTGGGCGGAAGGAAAATCCCGCGACGACCTGAGGAAGTCGCTGGAAACGCGCGAGGTGCTGGACCGGCCGCTGACGAAAGCCCAGGCAAAGGCGCTTCTCGATACGCTCGCGGCGGGAAACCCGTTCCTGACGGACAAGACGAATTCCGGCGTGATGGAAGTCCCGACGGGAACAGACGGCGAAGTGACGAAAGTGTGGTTCCAGCTCCCGCCGGGTTACAAGCCCGGGAGGGACAAACCGCCCGGCCTCGTCATAGCGCTTCATGGCGGCCCCGCCCCTGATTTCAAGACGGCCTTCGTGACGGCGCCGCAGGAGCACTCGTATTGGACCGGGCCGGCGGCAAAGCAGAAGCTGATCCTCTGCTCGCCGGGCTGGATTGGCGACCCGACGCGGATCGTGATGGAGACGATCGAAGGTGCGGCGAAGCGGTGGAGTGTGGACCGGTCGCGCATCTGGCTGGTCGGGCATTCGGCGGGGGGCGTCGGATCGTTCATGGTCGGACCGCCGAACGCGGACCGCTTCGCCGGAATCGCGCCGTTCGTTTGCGGAATGGAGCACGGCGATCGGCTGAAGAACGCGTTCCATTTCGGCGTCTATCACGTGCTCGGGAAGAAGGACAACGCGTTCTTCCTTTCGACGGGGCGCAAGAACAGCGAGAAGCTGAAGGAGGCCGGGGGGCCGCTGGAAGTCGTTGAGAAGGACGGCGGCCACGACGTTTACCCGGACGAGTGCGACAAGTCACTCACGTGGCTCGCGGCGCGGCCGCGCAATTTCTGGTCGAAGGACATCCGCTGGAGCCGCGACGGCGCGCGCACCGAGGGTGGGTTCTTCTGGTTCGACCCGTACGCGAAGGGCGCGACGGGCGCGTTCACGGCAAAGGTCGATGGAAACACGATCACGATCACCGGCGCGCGTCCGGCGGAGATCCTGCTCGCCGACGCGCTCGTCGACCTCGACAAGCCCGTCACGGTGCTGGTCGAAGGTGAGGGCGCGTTTCAGGGCGACGTGAAGCGCACGCTCCGTGCGGCGCTTGAGTGGGTCGAAACCCGCCGCGATTTCTCGGCAGTACCGGTGGCGAAAATCGCGATCAAACCCTGAGATTCGTTGCTCGCAATCCGGCGCTCGCCCCGGATGTCTCAATTGTCCGCGGCGCGAACAGGTGAGCAGGAACTTGCCCGGGTTCGCTTAGCATCGCGCCTCTGATGCCCCGGAAATCCCGCGATGTGCGTCGTGCCTCCTTGCCGCCCCGCTGGCTGATCCACGCGTGTGGCCAGATCTTCCGCGCGTGCATCGAATCCCCCGGCGCGCCGGACAAGGTCATCGCCCGGGCGTTCCGCGAGGACGGTCGACTGAATGGCGACCTGCAGGGCTTCGTCGCGGACACGGTCCAGGGGATGCTGCGCGCACGGGGATTCGTGGAAGCGGGAATGAGGAATGTCCCGAGGGGACGGGACGAGGACGCGGTGCTGCTGTTCCTGCGCGCGCGAAGAGGGCTGACCGTGGGACCGCGCGCTGCGGGACTGGGCCGCGCGATCGCGGCGGGAGAGAAGGAGACCGGCGGAGTCGACGTCCTTGTGCCGGGTTGGCTGCGCAGTGCGCTGCCCGGGAGTGAAGCGCTTCTCCGCGCATTTGCGAGTGCCCCGCCGGTGACGCTGCGCGCCAACACCCTCAGGATCTCGACTCGCGAACTCGCGGAGTGGCTTTGGCACGAGGGGATCGCCGTACGGCCGACGAATCTCTCACCATTGGGCCTGACCCTGGAAAATGGGGCAAACGTCTTCCGCACGGAGGCATTCCGAGACGGTGCGTTCGAGATGCAGGACGAAGGGAGCCAGCTCGTCGCGTTCCTGTGCGCTCCACGACCCGGCGACGTCGTCGTCGACGGATGCGCGGGGGCCGGGGGGAAGACGCTCGCGCTTGCGGCGATGATGGCGAACCGGGGGACGATTCACGCCTTCGACACCGCCGCGTTCCGGCTCGACGAACTCCACCAGCGCGCGCGGCGTGCCGGCGCGCAGAATGTGCGGGTCCAGGCGCTGGAGGAAAACGACCTCCGGCCGCTGACACGGCTCCACGCGAAAGCCGACGTCGTCCTCATCGACGCGCCTTGCTCCGGCACCGGCGTCTTGCGGCGCAATCCGGATATCGGATGGAAGCTGCGCGAAGCGGACGTCGCGCGGCTCGCGGAAGAACAGGCGCGCCTGCTGCTGACCTACGCACCTCTCGTGAAACCGGGTGGCCGCCTCGTTTACGCGGTTTGTTCGCTTCTCCCCGCCGAAGGCGAGAAACAGGTCGCGCGTTTCCTGCGCACGCACCCGGACTTCCGTCGCGCAGATGCCACGCGCACTCTTCGGGAGGCCGGCGTCCCGACGGAAGGCCTCGTCACCCGGGGCGACCTTTTCCTCGATCCCGTCCGCCACGGCACCGATGGCTTCTACGCGGCCGCCCTCCAGCGCGCGGCCGGCGCCCCGATGTAACCTTTCCGGCTTGCACCGCTTCTGCGCACAATCCCCGGGTGACCTCGAACGAGAACGCCGACCGCGGGCGCCTGATCCTCGCCCTCGCACGAGCCCGCGGGTGGAAAATCCCGACGATCAAGAAGCCGGCGGGTGACGCTCCGTCCGCCGTGCTCGGGGCACGCTGGCAGCAGGCGACGCCACGGGAGCGGGAAGCGTTCGAGAACGAGCTTGCGGCGCTGGAGACCGACCCTGGCCTTGCTGCCGGACTTCTGTCCGAGCCGGAATCGCCCGAATCCGTGCGAATCGTCGATCCGGATTTTCTCCGGGCGCCCTCGGGAAACGCTTCGCCGACGGCCGGGCCGCCCGGGAAAACGCCGGGCCGGTACGAGGTGAAGACAGAGCACGCGCGCGGCGGCATGGGACGCGTGCTGGTCGTCCTCGACCGCGATGTCGGGCGTGAGGTTGCAATGAAGGAGCTGCTGCCGAAGTTCGCGCACGGGTTCGCCTGGGACCGGGAACGCTTCCTGAGGGAAGCGCGCATCACGGGCCAGCTCGAGCACCCGAACATTGTGCCGGTGTACGAGATCGGTTCCGGGGAAGGCGGTGCCGCGTACTACACGATGAAGCTGGTTCGCGGAGAGACGATGGAGGCGCGGCTCGAGCGCATTGAGCTGAACGACCGGCTGACTTCGGGACAGAAACTGGCGGAGAGGCTGAAGCTCCTGGACGCGTTCATCGACACGTGCAACGCCGTGGCGTACGCGCATTCGCGACGGGTTGTGAACCGCGACCTCAAGCCCGCGAACATCATGATCGGGGATTTCGGCGAGACGGTCGTGCTGGATTGGGGGCTCGCGCGGATGCTCGACGAGCAGGAGCAGCCGGCGCCGCGCCGGAGCCATCCGCCGACGGTTCCGGGAGAGAAAAAGAAGTCGGGCGACACGACCAGGCTCACGATGGACGGCGACATCATCGGGACGCCGGCCTACATGTCGCCGGAACAGGCCCGCGGCGAGATCGAAAGGGTGGACGACCGATCGGACATCTACGCGCTCGGTATCATGCTGTTCGAGCTCCTGACGGGAAAGCCGCCGTTCGACGGGGAATCGGCATTCGACGTCATCCGGGACGTGGTCGACAAGCTCCCCCCCGCGGCGGATGCGGTCGAACCGCTCGCGCCGCGCGAACTCGCGGCCGTCGCCGCGGCCGCCATGGTCAGGAACAGAGCCGACCGGCTTTCCTCGGCAAAGACGCTCGCCGAGGAGGTGAAAGCCTGGCGGGACGGGCGGCCGATGACGCTCTATCGACACACCTCCGTCGAGCAGGTGCGTCGCTTCGTGCGGCACAACCGCGCGCTCGCGATGTCCCTCTCGGGTGCGCTCCTGATCCTCCTGGCGGGAGTGGCGGTCTCACTGACCTACGCCCGGCTCGCTTCGAATCGCGCGGTGGCGGAACAGCAGGCGCACGAAGAGGCGGACAGGCAGACGGACGAGGCTCGGCGATCGAAGCAGGAAGCGCAGGCGGCGCTCAGGCTCGCGCAGGGGCAACGCATGGCGGCGTACTCGCTCAATCTCATCCAGGAAAACACGACGGCGGCTCTCCTCGTCGCGATCGAGTCCGCGCGCCGGGCTCCGGGCGCCGCTTCCACGAACGCCCTGTGGAGCGCGCTCTCCGAGCTTCTCGAGCGGCATCGTTTCCTCGGCCACGAGCACAACGTCACGGACGGGAAATTCAGTCCGGACGGCCGGCTGGTGGCCACGGCGGGAGCGGATTTCACGGCGCGGATCTGGGATGCGAAGACGGGCGCGCCGGTGCACCGTCTGGATGGGCACCGGAGCGGTGTGACGATCGTGGAGTGGAGCGATGACGGGAAGCGGCTTCTCACGGTTCCGGGGAATCCGGACGAGGAGCGGATCAACGCGTTCCAGTCGCAGGGATGCGTGGACGTGGCGCCGAGGATCTGGGATGCGAAGACGGGCGAATGTCTGAAGATTCTCCGGGGCCACACGGGCGCTCTCAGGGGCGCGACATGGGCGCCCGGGGGCCGCGTCCTGAGCTGGGGGGACGACTCGACGGTCCGGCTCTGGGACGCCGAGGGGCGCGCGACGGTTTTCAGGGCTCCGTGGAAAGTGTTCGGCGGCCAGATTTCGCCGGACGGGCGCTGGATTTCAGCGTCGTGCGAGGCCCAGGGTTGCTGCTGGCGGACGGACGCTCCGGAGGATCGGCACGACCTCACCGGTCACTCGGGCCGGCTGCGTGCCAGCTTCTCGACGGACTCGAAGTTCGTCGTCACCAGCGGCGACGACGGGACGATTCTCCGGCGCAGCATCGACACCCTGTCCGTAACACGGGAACTGAGGCCGCTGGGTCCCGACCCGAAGAATCCCCAGGGCCCGCACATCCCTGTCGAGCGGGTCGGAAACCTGCTCCACCATCCCGACGGCTCGCGCATCGCCTTCCATTCCACGGCGGGCCTCCACGTCTGGACCTCCGACCTCTCGCGCGAACTTTCCCGCATGTCCTTCGAAGGAGGACGGCTGGAGCCGGGAGCTCTGGATCCGGATTGGAAGCGAGTGCTGATCAGGCTGCCCGCGATCGTCGTCGCCCGGGACGTGTCGACGGGCGCCGAGCTCGTGTGGTTTCGCGGGCACGAGTACAACCTCGAGTTCGCGAGATTCTCCCCGGACGGCCGCCGCGTCGTGACGGGCGGGCGCGACTCGACGGCGATCGTCTGGGATGCCGAGCCCGGCGCCTGCCTCCCCACGTTCCGCTGGCACGCCACCCAGGCGCGCGCGTGGCCGTCGCCTGACGGTACGATCGCGATTGTCCGCAGCCCCGACGGTCGCCTCGATGTTCACGACAACGAGTCGGGTGCGAAGCTCGCCTCCTGGGAAATCCCCGGCGGATTCAGCGAGGTCCGGTTCTTCAGCGACAGCCGTCGCTTCGCCGCATGGCCCGTGGGATCCCCGGTATTCAAGATCGGGGACACGACCCGGGGCTGGCTCTTCGATGCCGATTGCGGCGGGACCGAAGTCGTCTGGTTCAGAACCAGCAGGGACGGAGACTCGCTCCTGGTCCTCGGCCGCAACGACGAAGCCCGGGTCTGGAACGTCCCCACGGGCAAGGGCGGGGCGGCATTCAAAGCCCCTCCCCGCTCCTACGACTACTGTGCCGTCAGCGACGATGGCCGGACCCTTGCCATCGTCCTGGCTCCGACAGCGCGCGTCGACCTCTACGACGCTTCCGACGGGCACGAAATCGTCCGCCTCGCCGGCCATACCGGTTGGACCATCAGCGCGGCATTCGCCTCCGACGGAACCGTCCTGACCACGGCCATGGACGCCACCGTCCGCGCCTGGGATCCGAAAACAGGCGCCGTCCTGCGCTCCGGCCGCTGGCCTCTCATCCAGGAAACCTGGATCCACCTCTCCCCCGCCGGCGACACCGTGGCCCTCGATGGAGGCGACACCGCCCGATTCTTCCGCCTGAACACCCTCGATGAAATCGCCGCGTTTCCGCGCTCCTTCTCCACCCCCCTCGGCTTCACCCGCGACGGCCGCTTCGCCACGGCCCGCAGAAAGGGCGCCATCGTGCACCTCCCCATGGACGCCCTCGCGTTCGCCGAGTCCGTCGTCCCCCGCGAACTCACCCCCCTGGAATACAGGGGCTTCGCCGACAAGCGCGCGGACGCCGACGCCTACGGACAGGAGTACTACAAGCGCCACCCTCGCGCATCGACATTCCTCGCCCGCTCAAATCGTGCGCTCAGCGCGGGGAAATGGGATGAAGCATTGCTCCACGCGCGAGAGGCTCTGGCCTTGCTGCCCGCAAATCCCGAGGCCTGGGTCGCGATCGCAAACGCCCACGCCGCGCACGCGGCGCTCCTCAAGGAAGGCGACCCCGCACGCGTTGGTGCGGTCGAAGAAGGCATGAAGGCAATCGAGGCAGCGGGCGAGCGCGGATACCGCGACGTCAAGGCCCTCGAGACCGAGTCCGGTTTCGCCGTCCTGAGAACCCACGCCCGTTGGAAAGCGATGATCGAGCGGTCGAAAAAAGAAGCGTGGGAGTGACAGCCGGCGGGTCCCGCAAACGTACACTTCCTCGCGTGAACTCCGCCCGTCCATTCAGCGACGCCGATCTCGCCTTCGTGCGCTCGAACTTCCCCGCCCTCAACGACAGCTGGGTGTACGCCGACAACGCGGGTGGAAGCGTGCCGGCGCGGGGGGTGACCGCGCGCGTGACGGACTACATGAGCCGGCTCGGCGTGCAGCTTTACGCGACGCACGAGCGGTCCGAGGAAGCCACCAGGCTGTTCTACGCCGGGCATGCAGCGGCCGCGCGGCTTCTCGGCGCGGACGAGGAGGAGGTCTACCTCGGCGCCTCGAGCGCCGCCAACGTCCGCCTTCTGGCGCGGGCGCTGCGGCCGATGTTCGCGGCGGGGGACGAGATCGTCGTCACCGACCTCGACCACGAGTCGAACATCGGCCCGTGGCGCGAGCTCGCGGAAAGCGGCGCGACGATCCGCGAATGGAAATTCGACCGCGAGAGCCACGAACTGACGATTGCCGGGCTCGATGCCGTCCTCCGCCCCCGCACGAAGCTCGTCTGCTTCACATACGTCTCCAACATCGTCGGCGTCGTCCACGACGCGGCGGCGTTCGTGAAGCGCATCCACGCGGCGGGCGCGCTCGCGTGCATCGACGGCGTCGCGTTCGCGCCGCACCGGCGGGTCGACGTGCGCGCGATCGGCGCGGACTTCTATTTCGTGTCGCTCTACAAGGTGTTCGGGCCTCACCTCGGGGCGATGTACGGGCGTCGCGACCTGCTTCGCCGCGCAAAGTCCCAGAACCACTTTTTCATATCCGAGGAAGCGGTGCCGAACAAATTCGAGCCGGGAGGCGTCCCCCACGAACTGGTCGCCTCAATTCCCGGAATCCTCGAGTACTTCGAACAGCTCGACGCACGCCTGGGTCCCGGCCCCGCTCAGATCGACCGCGTTTTCGATGCGATCGCGCGGCACGAAGACGCCCTCACGGCGCCGCTTCTCGATTTCCTGCGCTCGAGAAAGGGAGTCGGCATTCTCGGTCGCCCGGATGCAGACCGCGTTCCTACCCTCGCCTTCACCGTCGACGGGCGCGACGCCTCGACGATCCCGCCTCTTCTCGACGCAGGGAATGTCGCGATCCGCTACGGTGACTTCTACGCCCGGCGAGCCGTCAACGCGCTGGGCATTGGCGAGCGGAACGGCGTCGTTCGCGCGAGCCTCCTTCACTACAACACGCCGGCGGAGGTCGCCCGGCTGGTCGCTGCGCTAGAACGGGCGGTCTAGGGCCTCGGCGTGATGAACCGGCCCCGGCGGCGCGTCAGCCGGGGTGGTCTATCTCCCCTCGCTCCTCTTCCATTTCGCGGCAATGGTCCCCTTTTCCCAATCGGCATACGCCGCGCGCAGTTCTTTGAGCCTGTCCGCGTTCTCAGCGGCGAGATTCTTGCGCTCGCCGATGTCCGCCTTCAGGTCGAACAGCGCGTCCGGCTCGCCCCTTTCCATCACGAGCTTCCAGTTTCCGACGCGGGCGGCGGACTGCGCGCCCATGCGCCAGAAGAGCGCTTCGTGCGGGCGGCCTTCGGCCTTGCCCTCGAGAAATGCGAGGAGGCTGGCGCCGTCCAGCTTCGGATCCTCGGGAAGTTTCACTCCGGCGGCCACGAGCGCCGTCGCATGCACGTCCATTGTGCTCACGGCCTCGTCGTAGACCTTCCCGGCCGGAAGCCGCCCCTTCCAGCGCACCAGGTACGGAATGCGGATGCCGCCCTCGTAGACCATTCCTTTCTGGCCGGAAAGCGGCGTGTTGGACGACGTGGTCTGCAGGGTCGGCCCGCCGTTGTCGCTGACGAAAAAGATGAGGGTGCGCTCGTCGAGTTCGTTCTCGCGAAGCGCTTCAAGAATCCTGCCGACGGCGTCGTCGAGCGAGACCAGCATTGCGGCGAACGCACGGCGGTCCGCGTTCCTGATCTGCGCGACGCGGTCGAGGACCTTCGGGTCGGTCTGCATCGGCGCGTGGACGGCGTTGAAGGGGCTGTAGAGGAAAAAGGGCTCTTTGGCGTGCTTCCTGATGAAGGCGACGGCCTCGCGCGCGAACGCTTTCGTCAGGTAGGCTTTTTCCTCGACCGGTTCGTTGCCGCGGTAGATCGGGTTGGCTACCTGGGGCCGCGCGGGGTCGTAGCTGTGCGCTCCCGCGAGGAAACCGAAGAATTCCTGGAAGCCTTTGTCGAGCGGGCGCGAGCCCTCGGAGTAACCGAGGTGCCACTTGCCGATCGCTCCGGTCGCGTACCCCGCTTCGCGCAGGCGTTCGGGAAGCGTCGGCACGCCCTCGGGCAGTCCGAATTCGGCCGAGGCCGCGCCGGACGGGCCCGGGTTGTGCTCGAATCCGAATCGCTGCTGGTAGCGTCCGAGCATCATCGCGGCGCGCGTCGGCGCGCAGACGGCGCAGGTCGCGTAGCCCGCGGTGCAGCGGATGCCATCCTTCGCAATCGAGTCGATGTTGGGAGTCGGGATGTCGGTGCAGCCCTGGCAGCCGAGCTCGGCGTACCCGAGGTCGTCCGCCACGATGACGACGATGTTCGGGCGCGGCGCGGTGTCGGTTTGGGCGAAGGAGAACGAAGCGAGGGACAGCAGGGCGAGCGGAAAGAATCGGAACACGGGGAGCCTCCTTGGTTTCACTGGCTTTGAACACGCGCGGCACGAAAGGGTTGCGGCTACCGCTTCAAATCCTTCGGCGCGGGCCCCAAATCGATGTCCACGTCGTTGGGCCACTTGAAGGTCCCCTCCGGGAGGTAGTCCTTGAGCTCCTTCAACTGCTCGGGGGTCAGGCGCAGCGCCAGTTCGTCGTAGGTCGTCGCGCGCGAGCCGTGCAGCATCCTCGCGACCCGCGAGATCCGGTTCTCCTCGCCAAGAATCTCCTCGAGAGATGTCTCCTGTTTCTCGATTTTCTGCTTCGTGTCGTGCGGAAGGCTCTCGATGTCCGCAATTTCCGGTTTCAGCTTGTCCGCAAGGGCCATGATCATTTCCTGCCCCGAGCGATCTTCGAGCCGGTGATCCGCCGGGTCGACCATGTCGAGGTACAACTTCCGAAGCCCCTCAAGGACCCGCGCTTCCTCGTCCTTGATTGCCTGTCGAAGCGACGCCTCGCCGAGCGGGTCGAGGCCGAGAGCCTCGAGCATTTCTTTCGTCGGTTCCTGTCCGACCTTGAGCGGGTGCCGGCGCTTCTGTTCCTTCGAGGGATCGGCCTTTGACTTCTTCAAGGCGCTGCCCGGGGAGTTTTCTGCTTTTTTTGGCGCCTGCTCACGAAGCGCCGCCAGGTCCGCCTCCAGGGCCCGAAACGCGCTCTCATGGTTCTTCAGCTCAACGGCCACCCTGCGCTCCTCTTCGACAGACCGTCGCCGGTCCGCGAGAGCAACCTCGGCTTCCGCTCTGACGGCCGCGACCGCTTCGTCCCGCTCCTTCCGGAGCGAACGGTTCTGGAGGAAAAGCGCGAAGCAGAAGGCAAGTGCGGCCACGGATGTTACGAGGGCGACGAGGTCGAGGCGTTTCGGCGGCATGGCGTTGATTATGCCGGGGTGGAGTGTCCGCCTGAAGCGCGAATCCACTACGCGCGGTACGCCCCGTCCGGCTTGCCGCGCTTGACCATTTCCTGGCAGTAGGCGTAGAGGGCGTCGTACACGGGGAACTCGGCGGCGAGCATCGCGTGGTCGTCTCTGAGCCCGACGTGCCGGAACCCCTCCGCCAGCGCGTTGAGACCGGCCGACTCGGGCTGGTTCCAGAGCGAGTTGTCGGTGTCGGCGCCGTTGACGATTTTCGCGAGCAGGACGAGCGCGGGGTCGTTGGCGAGTCCGTACTTCTTCACGATCGCGTCGAACGAGCACTCCTTCCCGTGGTGCCCGAGTTCGTCCCCTTTGCAGTCGTACGACGTGGCTCCCTCGTTCTTCGCCACCTCCGCCACCTTGTCCACCGGCACGAACAGGAACTCCGCCTTCGCGTCCACGAACTTCCGGATCAGCCACGGGCACGCCACACGGTCTACTTTCACCCTCTCCCTCGTGATCCACTTCATCGCTTGCCTCCCTCTCTTGAGATCAGCGCGTAAAGCGCCTCGTAGATTTCGCCGCCGCGCTTCAGCGCGTCGCCGTCGTTCCGGCTCGTCAGCCGCATACCGCGGCAGATCGCGTCGAGCCCTGCGGCCGCCGGCTCGAGCGAGACGTCCTGAAGCGTGTCCGCTTCGTCGACGATGCGCGCCATCCGGGCGAGCGCCGGGTCCTTCAGCCGGTACAGCCGCACGATCGAGTGGAACGAGCAATGCCCGCGGTGGTGCGACAGGCGCGCCCCCGGGATGTCGAACGCCTCAGCGCCCTTCGGCACCGGGGCCCCCCGCGGAATGAAGATGAAATTCGCCTTCGGGTCGATGAAGCGCCTGATCAGCCACGCCGAGCCGATGCGGTCGACGCCGACGTTTTCCCACGTGACGAAGGTCATGGCTTTCCTTTCTTCTGGAGTGCGGTCCGAACGCGCCGGCCCAGGGCGCACTCGAAATAGTCACGCGACTGGAGCTGCTGGAAGCGGCGTGCGATCGCCGGCCGGTCGGCGCCGCGCCTGCGGAGGTCCGCCAGCAGTTTCCGGTACCCCGCTTCCACCGGCTCCTCGAATCGCCGCCGCAGCGCCCGTTCGTCGCCGGCTGCGAGGCGCGCCTCCCAGAGCGTCGCGCGACCGCGCATCTCGCGGATTTCGGAGACGAGCCACTGGAAGTGCTCCAGCGTGCGCGTCCCCGAGGGGAGCGCCCAGGTCGCGTCCTGGAGCGCCTCGGCCCCGAGCTGTTTCAGCCGGCGCCAGACGAAGACGCGGGCGGACGTGGGGTGGCGGGGGACGGAATAAACGAGCAGAAGCCAGGGGTTGACTGTAACCACGGTTACATGATACGGTCGGGCCACAGAAACGCAAGATTTCAACAGGAGCCCGCCATGCGCGCCTTCGCCCTCGCCGCCGTTCTCGTCACGTCCGCTTCCTGCACGGCCGGCCCGCCGCTCGACGGTGCGACAACCGAACGGCTGACCGGCGCGAAGGGCGCCTGGATCGAGGCTGAGGGAGTCTTCAAGGTGACCCAGGCGCGGACGGACGTCGCGGTGACGGTCGACGGCGCGAAGCTGCCGCCGTTCGCGGGGCTTTCGTCATGGGCCGCGTTCAAGGAGGGCAAGGACGGGCGCGCGATGGTCATGGGCGACCTCGTGCTTTTCGAGGCGAAATCGACGCCGCCATGGGCGCCGCGCTCGACAGCGGCCTCGACGTCACGGCACTGCACAACCACTTCACGAGGGAAGAGCCGCGCGTCTACTTCATGCACATCGGCGGCGAAGGAACCGCGGAAGGCCTTGCGGCTGGCGTCGGCAAAGCTCTGACGGCCGTCAAGACCGTGCGCGCCGGCGCGCCGCAACCGGTGCGAGGCGCGGGGAAGCCGCTTCCGGGGAAAAATTCGATCGACGCCGGGCCGCTCGGGAAAATCCTCGGCGTGTCGGGGCTCTCGAAGGACGGGATGTTCAAAGCGGTGATCGGCAGGCCGGTCTCCATGCCCTGCGGCTGCGAGGCCGGGAAGGAAATGGGCGTGAACACGTGGGCCGCGTTCATCGGCTCGGACGCAGACGCCGCGGTCGACGGAGATTTCGCCACAGCCGCGGGCGAGCTTCAGCCGGTGCTGCAGGCCCTTCGCAAGGCCGGCATCAGCATCGTCGCCATCCACTCCCACATGGAGGGTGAGTCTCCGCGCCTCGTCTTCCTCCATTACTGGGGCCGCGGCGCCGCCGCCGACCTGGCGCGCGGCGTCCGCTCGGCGCTCGACGCGCAGGCCGGAAGCCGCTTCGAATTCGACGTCGACCCGACGGGTGCCCTGCCGGCGGGGTGGAAGGCCGAGAAGGGATCGTGGAAGGTCGAAGAGAAGGGCCGTGCGGGGCGCTGCCTGACGCTGGCGGACACGGGCGGCGACTCTGGATTCAACCTCTGCTGGCGCGCTGACGTCGACTTCAAGGACGGGTCGGTGGAAGCACAGGTCCGCGCTGACACCGGGACGGTCGACCAGGGAGGCGGAGTGGCTTGGCGGGTGAGGGATGCAAAGAACTACTACCTCGCCCGGTACAACCCGCTGGAGGGCAATTTCCGGGTGTACGTCGTGAAGGACGGGAGCCGCAGGCAGCTTGCATCGGCCGAGGGCCTGGCGGTGAAAAGCGGCGAGTGGTTCCCGGTGCGGATCGAGCATCGCGGCGACAGGATCGAATGCTCGCTGAACGGCCAGAGGCTGCTCGAGGCAACTGACGCAACGCTGCCCGGCGCCGGCGGCATAGGGCTTTGGTCGAAGGCGGACGCGGCAAGCTCGTTCGATGACGTGGTCGTCACGCCAGCGCGGTGACCTCCGCTTCCTGAAGAAGAGTTCAGGAAGGCGTCAGTGGAAATGCGCGCAGGACGGGCGATATTTCGGTTGTCACGCGGGGCGCGGAGCCTAGCCCAACCGAAACGGGAGGAACGACGATGAGCATGCGCAGATGGGCCGTGACGGCGATCGCAGCGGCGGCGCCGGCCGCCGGAATCCACATTTCCGCCGAACCTGGAGACGGCCCCGGAATAGTCCCGCTCCTCCGGGCGTTGTCGAAGAGCCGCCATTCGCTATCGGACGACGCGGCGACCGGGAAAGTAACGCGGGAGGCAGGCAAATGAGAATCTCGATCATCCGAATGCTCGTGCTGGCGACGGCGTGCGCGGGCAGCGGCGCCGCGCAGACCCTTCAAGAAAAAGACCTGGAGTACATCGGGAAGAACCTTCAGGGGCACGAGGAGTACCTCTCCCTTTCGGACGGCGCGGTCATGATCCTCATCCCCGCAGGCAAGTTCCTCCGAGGCAAGGAAGCGGAGAAGGCCACGCTCGACGCTTACCTGATCGACAAGTGCGAGGTCAGCAATGCCCGGTTTGACCGCTTCCTCAAAGAGACAGACCGTTTGCCGCACGTTTACGAGAATCATCACGAGCTGTTTTCGGGTGCAGAGCAGGCCGTGATGAAGATCACCCCCGAGCTCGCCGAGGCCTATGCCGCTTGGGCCGGAAAGTCGCTTCCCACCGACGACCAGTGGGAGCGGGCGGCGCGGGGGACGGAAGGTCGGAGCTATCCGTGGGGTGCGGACCGAATTCCCAAAGGGGCGGTCTGGCCGAAGCCGAAATGGGACGACTGAGTGGCAAATCCCCCGGGTGCGGTCGGCACCCTGGCGTGGGACGAGTCCCCGTGCGGCGCAATGGACATGGGAGGGAATCCGGGCGAGCTGGCGCGGAAGGAGGGCGGCTACTCGATGCGCTCGTGGTGCATGTGCATCCGCCGGGTGTGCGTCCACGAAACCTGGAGGAGCGAAGACTATTCTGTGCACGGCCCGGGGGGAGTCTGGACCTTCCGGTGCGTGCGCAAGGTCGTGATTCCCGCGGAGGCCGCGAAGTGAGAGCGCCATGAACATCCTGGTCGTGGAAGACGAGGCGAAAGTCGCGCGGGCGCTCCGCGACGGCTTCGCCGCCGAGGGGTACGAGGTCGCGGTCGCGGGGCTCGACGCAGGCGCGGTGTAGGCTGAGTTCCCGGCTTCAGATTCGCAGCCGCTTTCCGAGGAGCTTCTCGACGCGCTTCACTTTGGACTCGAGCCGCCCACCCTTCCCTTTCCGCGCGTCGATCTTGATCGAGCAGGAAACGCGCCGGCAGTCTTTCGACATCGTCATGTAGCAGCGCTTCACGACCTCCATGACTTCGTCCCACGTTCCCTCGAGGACGGTCCCCATGGGGTTCAGGCGATAGGGAACGCCGGATCGGTCGACGATCGCGAGGCTGCGCGCGACGTACTCGCCGACGGACTCGCCCTTGTCGAGCGGCGACATCGAGAATTCGAGAAGGACGGACATGCGTGATCTCCGCGGTTGAGTTGGAGCCGAGGCTATCACTTGTTCAGGGGGTAGTCGGCAGTTGATGGTGGGTAGGAACGACCAGAACGACGAACGCCGGCGTTCGGGGGAACGCCGGCGCTCGCACTCAGAGCGCGAGCAAAAATCCCGCGCGTCAGGCTGCGTCGGCCCAGTGACGGTGACTTGAGGCGGCTTTCTCTTGCGGGCCGACTCCGCCCGACGCGCGGGATTTTCGTCGCGCTCTGAGGCTCGCATTCCGTTGAAATTTGATCCGTTTCGTGGTTGCCGGTGTTTGAGGAGGCAGACCCCAGCTGCCGGGGCGACCCGATGAGCGAAACGAATCTGTTCGGTGAGGCATTCGTTCTGGACGAGGCGAGGAAGAAGCCTGTTCCGGCGGATCAGGCGGCGAGTCCTGCCAAACTGCTGCGAGCCCGGAGGAATCAGGTTCTGCTGACGCCGACGGATCTGGAGTCGCTCTTGCCGGAGGACCACGTCGCCCGAGGCATGTGGGAGCTGGTTGGCAAATTGGAACTGAAGGGTCTTCTGGCCGCGATCGAGTCGCGGGAAGACGAGGCGGGCCGGCCTGCGATCGACCCGCGAATCCTCGTCACGCTCTGGCTTTACGCCACGAGCGAGGGAGTGGCCAGCGCACGAGAGCTGGCGCGTCTCTGCGGGATGCACGACGCGTACCGGTGGATCTGCGGGGGAGTTGCGGTCTGCGCCAACACGCTTTCCGATTTTCGCGTGGACCACAAGGGCAAAGGGCGTGACCCCCTACATCCCGCTCAACCGAAAGAAGAAGACGGCTATCGATCCGCATCTTCCCCGGCCGGGCGATCCGCCCGTCATCGCCGAGTGGCGCGCGCGAATGGCCACCCAAGACGCCAAGCGCATCTACAAAGACCGCGCGGCAACCGCCGAATCCGCCAACGCTGACCTCAAATGCCTCCGTGGCCTGGACCGATTCCTCGTCCGAACTCTTCCAAAAGTCACGTGCGTCGTCTTCTGGTCCGCCATCGCCTACAACGCGCTCAAACTCCTCGCGCTCGCCTGAGACGCCCGGCAGACATCAGAATCCGATCGACGACGACTCTGAGAGCGTGAGCAACGATCGTCCTGCGTCTCGCGTCACCGGCCCGCCCGGCGCGCGTCGACAGCCTCGGCCTGCCATCTCCGCTCCCCGCGCGCCGGTTGGGCCGGTGACGCGAGACGCAGGACGATTGTTGCTCGCGCTCTCAGTCCGGGTATCAGCTCTTTTTTTCGCACTTGTCCGCGGGCTTGCAGTCGCCGCCTTCTTTCTTCTCGCCCTTTTTCGCGTCGCCGCCGCCCGCCGCCAGGTCCTTCGCCTTCGCCGCGCATTCCTTCGGCGCCGCGGCGCGGCAGGATTTGTGCCCGCCGGTCTTGCACTTGTCGTCGCCACACAACTCGGTCGCCTTCGCGGCACAGTCGTTGTGCCCGCCCTCAGCGCACGCCTTGCGGCCCGCAAGCGCCCCTGCCTTCCAGTCGTCCCCGCCTTTCGCCGCCTTCTTGTCGCAGGGCTTTCCGGCTTTCTTGTCGCCTGCCTTGCACGGCGCTTTCCCCTTCTTCGGGGCCGCGGCCTTGCCGTCGCCAGCGAAGGCGACGGAAGCGAGCGTGGCGGCGCAGAGGGCGAGAGCAATGAGGTGCTTCATGGTGAGTCTCCTGTCAGTTCGGCGAGGTCCATTCCCCGCGCCTTGTAGAACCGGAAGGAAGCGAGCGTCGGCAGCCAATTCTCGGCAATTTGACGACTTGCACAAGTACATACGCAGAAATGCTTTGCGTCAGAGCAACTGAGAAAGCAGCGTCCGCGCCGGAACCACAACCGCCCCCTTGCGGTCAATGGCGTTCGCCTGGACATAGGGCATGTCTAGCACCACCTGAAACGCGTGCGGCACGGGCGTTTCCGCCAACGGTCCTCAAGCTTCGTCTCGTTTGCCTCAAGGCGAGCGGGACGTATCATCCGCCGCTTCCCCAACCACGGATTCATACGCCATGGCGCTCAAAGGCCGGAACTTTCTTTCGACGCAGGACTTCACGCGCAAAGAGCTCGAGCAGATCCTCGCGACCGCAGCGCTCCAGAAAAAGAAGGGCTGGAAGCCGCTCAAGTCGAAGCCAAAGCTCGCTCTGCTCTTCTTCAACCCGTCGTTGCGCACGCGCTCGTCGTTCGAGCTGGCGGCGTGGCAGCTGGGCGGGCACGCGGTGACGCTTCAGCCCGGGAAGGACGCGTGGGCGATGGAGTGGCGCGAAGGGATCGCGATGGACGGGGAAGCGGAAGAGCACGTGAAGGACGCGGCGCGGGTGCTGGGCCGCTTTTTTGACGCCGTCTGCGTGCGGTGTTTCCCGAAGTTCCAGGACTGGACCCTGGATAAGCAGGATTCGATGCTGCGGGCGATCGAGCGGTACGCGGGAGTCCCCGTGATCAACATGGAGACGGTCGTGCACCCGTGCCAGGAGGTGGCGATGGCGCTGACGATGAAGGAGAGGATGAAGAAGACGGACGGGAAGAAGTTCCTGCTGACGTGGACGTTTCATCCGAAGGGGCTGAACACTGCGGTGGCGAATTCGGCGGCGCTGATTTCGACGAAGATGGGGATGAATCTCACCGTGCTGCGCCCGCCCGGGTACGACCTCGACCCGATGTTCATGGACCAGGCGCGCGAGAACGCTAAGGCGCACGGCGGGACGGTCACGGTCACCGACGAGATCTCCAAGGCCTACGAAGGCGCCGACTTCGTCTACTGCAAGAGCTGGGGGCGCCTCGACTACTTCGGGCGCTGGGAGGAAGAAAAGGCGATCCGCGAGCCGCATCGGCATTTCATCGTCGACTCGCGAAAAATGAAGATGACCAACGACGCATGGGTGAGCCACTGCCTCCCGATGCGCCGGAACGTCAAGATGACCGACGAGGTCGCCGATTCGAAGAAATGTCTCATCATCGATGAAGCCGAGAACCGCATCCACGGGCAGCGGGCGATGCTGACGCACGTTCTGGGATAGCCTCCGCCGAGTAGACTCCGGGCGTGAGGGGAAGCTCAGCCAATCGGTCCCAGCGAAATCGCGCGCTCGCCGAGCTGGCGCGCGCGCGCGGCTGGGTCGAGGACGCGGCGCTGGACGGCGCGGCGGCTGCGGCGGACACCTCGGGTTCCGATCTCGGGGAATCGCTTGTCCGCGCGGGACTTCTCGGGCCGGAGCAGCTGCGGTCGCTGAGAGAGGTGCTCGAAGAGCCGACCGTGGCCCCGGACGGCGACCGGAC
>WSZJ01000046.1 GCA_009773755.1 Planctomycetota bacterium
TGTCCGTCGCGAGCCGCAGGCTCGCCGCGGGCGGATAAATGTACGTTCCCCGCGCGATGTATTCCTTGAGCACGTCGTTCTGCACCGTCCCGCCCAGCTTCGCCGCGGGAATTCCCCTCTCCTCCGCAACCGCCACCACCAGCGCCAGCAGAACCGCCGCCGTCGCGTTGATCGTCATCGACAGCGTCACCTGCTCGAGCGGGATCTTCTCCAGCAGTTCCCGCATGTCCTCGATCGACCCGATCGATACCCCCACTTTCCCGACTTCGCCTTCCGACATCGCGTCGTCCGCATCGAATCCCATCTGCGTCGGGAGGTCGAACGCGCACGACAGCCCCGTCTGTCCGCGATCCAGGAGGTAGCGGAAGCGCCGATTGGTCTCCGAAGCCGTCCCGAAGCCGCTGTACTGCCGCATGGTCCAGAGGCGCGAGCGGAACATTTCCGCGTGAATCCCACGGGTGAAGGGGAATTCGCCGGGACGCGGCAGGGACGGCGGAACCGCGGGCGCACCGGCGACGAGCTCGACGGGAATGCCGCTCGTCGTCTCGACCCGCTCCCGGCCCTGTTTTCGTGAAGCGCTCATCGGGTCATTTCGTCCTCGTCGCGAGGGCCCGGCGGAACGCGTGCCTCCCGGGCCACGCGCCTCTGCAGAGTTCGAGCAGCTCGCGTCGGGCATCCGCGTCGCCCGGGCCGAGCTTGACGAGAAGCGACGTCGCGATGTCCTCCTGGCTCTCGGGAAGCCCGGCGCGCAGCGTTTCGACCAGGATTTTCAGGGCACGGGCCGTGTTGATTCCGCGACACGCCCACACTGCCGCCATGCCGAAATCCGCCTTCGTATTCGCGTCGCGCCGCTTCAGCTCGCCGTTCAGGAATTTCTCGTCCGCGCCGAGAATCGCAAGCGCAATCAGCGCTTCCGTCACGACCTCCGTTTCCCTGTCCTTGAGCGCCTTCACAAGGGCGGGAATGACTTCTTTCCCCGGTGAGGTCATGCGGGCGAGGGCGCGCGCGGATGCGGCGCGCGATGCGAGACGGGTATCGTTGAGGAGCGTGTCGAGCAGCATGTCCTGCGCCCTGGCTTCGGCGCCGCTGGTTCCGAGGGCGAGCAGCGCAAGGCAGCGGACATCGGCATCCGGGTCGGCGTCGCAGGCCCTCAGGCGGGCGGCCGCGGGCGCCGCCGACGGACCGCATCGGGCGAGGGCGACGACGGCGTTCCGGCGGACGCGCGCACTGGTGTCGTCGAGCAGGATTGCGAGCGCCTGGACCGTGGTTGCCGGAAGCGCGCGGACGACGCACAAAGCGCGCGCCGCGGCCCGCCGGGTTTCAGGATCCGGATGCGAGAGCAGCGCCGTCACCGCAGGCACCTCGCCGTCGACCCCACCTGGCATCGCCGTCAGCACTTCCACCGCCAGCCGGCGGCGATCCGGCGCGTTCGGATCGGAGAGCAACAGCCCGCGCAAAGCGAGGTTTCCCTCGCTTCCCGCCGTGACGAGGCTCTCCACGAGGAATGTCGCGCGGTCGCCCGCGCGGGGCATCATCTCTCTCACCGCCTTCACGTTCTCCGCGTCGCGCACGCCGATCGCGCCGAGCGCCCTGTAGATCTGCTCCCGGCTCGAGTCCGACATGGCCAACCGCTCCGCCGCGATCAGGTCCGCTCCGGATCGCCACGCGAACGGACCCAACCCTTCCAGCCGGTGAACGACTTCGTCCCGAATCACGTCGTCCCGCAGAAGCTCCGCCAGGGCTGCCACGGCGTCTCCGCTCGTCGTTGACATCTCCGCAAGAAGATCCAGGCAGCCACTTTTTGTTTCCCGTGAAGCGCTTCCCCGCTGCAGGTCGAGAACAGGCGGCAGCGCCATGTCTCCCATCCGGACGATCGCGCTCCTCAGCGAAGCCTGAGCCTCGGACCCGCGTCCCGGAAATGTCGACGCTTCCCAGGCGCACATCAGATCCGGGAGAGCCGGCGCGGCGGAGGCGCCCATGGCGCTGATCGCGAGGGCGGCGCGGGAGACGACAGCCGCATCGCTGTTGAGGAGCAGCGGGCGAAGGCGGTCCAGGAGGGGCGCGGCGTCGGGGCCAAGGTCGGCGAGAAGCGCCGCGACGTGGGCGCCTGCGGACGCGTCGCCAAGCGACTTCACGAGCGCTTCACTTGCCCTGAGCGCGCGCCGGCCGGCGTTGCGCATCGAGCGGCCCGCCGCGGCGCGCACGGTGCTTTCGGGGTCGGCCAGAAATGGTGCAAGGGCATCCACGACTGCGTCGCTGTCCCGGGCAGCGACGCTCAATCCATCGGCCGCGGCGGCGCGAAGCGCGGCGTCCTGTTCGAGCAGAGCCGCGAGCATGATCCCGACGACGTCTGAGGACCGCGGAGCAAGGCGCGCCAGCGCCTTCAGGGCGCGGGGTCGGGCAGAAGGGGCGGTCGCCCGGCGCGCCGCGTCGACCACGACAGGAATCGCTTCTTCCCCCAGGACTCCAAGCGCTCGTTCCGCTGCCTCCGCGACGGCCGTCCGGGGGTCTCCGATCGCCTTCACCAGCGCCCCTGCTGCCGGCAGGGCGCGCGGTCCGAGGGCTGTCAGGGCTTCCAGCGCGCGCACGCGCAGTGCCTCCGGGCCTTTCGAGTCCAGGGCGATCGCCGACAGAACGGGAATGCCCTCATCGGCATCTCGCGCGATGCGGACGTGCAGCTCCGCCGCGGCGAGGCGGACTTCCCGAACAGGATCAAGAAGGCCCCGCTGCAGGAGAGGCAGCGCTTCTTCGCCCGCGCCCTCCACAGCCGAGATCGCGTCAAGCCTCCCTGCCGGGTCAGTTCCCGCGAACCCCTTCTCGCACTCCCTGAGAATGGCGCCGCGGCGCGCGGCCTCGACGACATCCGGGTTCGGCGGAGGACCTTCGGGATCGGGCGGGGGGTCCTGCTTCTCCCGGGCCCCGGGGGTGCTTGATCTTCCCCCGGCCTGGCGGCCGATCACGGGCGCCGGCGGTTCCTTCCCGCACCCGACCAGGGCAAGGAGGAAGAGCAGGGCGGCCCGGCGCATCATTCGCGGCTTCTCCGACGGAGAACGCATCATAACACGATGGAGTTGAGGGCCAGGCGCGACCGCCACGGGGAGAACGCGCGCCCCGAGCCTTACTCGATCACCGCCAGCAGTTCGCCCTTTTCCACCGCGGCGCCTGCTTTCGCGCAGACCTCGGCGAGCTTCCCGTCCCGCGGCGACCGTATCTCGTTCTCGAGCTTCATCGCGGCCAGCACGAGCACCGGCTCCCCCTCCCGGACTTCATCCCCGGCCGACTTCAGCACGGCCGTCACCAGCCCGGGAATCGGCGCTCGAAGCTCGGCGCGGCCCGAAGCGACGCCGCTGCGGGCCTGCTGGAGCTCGAGGAGTTTCTCGAATCGCGCGTCGCGCGTCAGGAATTCGTAGTTGATCCCCTCGAGGACGACGTCCCAGGTGTCGCCTTTCCGGGCGACGCCCACGGAATGCCTCGCGTCGTCAACCACGACGCCGCGCACCGCACCGCGGCGATCGTCGAAGCGGATGTGCCACGTCGTTCTCCCGTCGTTGACACGGTAGCCGCCGGCCTCCTCTTCAACGGAGAGCTCGAAGCGATCCTCGCCGTGGCGGAGCGCGAATTTCATGACCGAAGGCCTTCGCGAAGGGCGCACTGCTTCCAGGCTGAGGATCCCGTCCCCGGCGTCGCGCTCCCGTTGGCGTCCGGGGTTTCCTGGCGCCGCCGCCGATACTCCAGCGCCGCGGCAATCGCCGCCGCTTCCGCCAGATGCGGCCTGTCGAGGCCTGACATAGAGAACTCATTCTCGACAAAGCCCGTGTGGTAGTCGCCCTTACGGAAGCGCTTGTCGGCAAGCAGATGGAGATGGAACGGAACGAGCGTCGGGACGCCGACGATGACCAGTTCCGCGAGGGCGCGGCGGAGTCGCTCGATCGCTTCGAGGCGGTCGCTTCCCCAGCAGACGAGCTTGGCAATCAGGGAGTCGTAAAACATGGAGATCGCGCCGCCCTCGCGGATGCCGGCGTCCCAACGGGTGTGCGGCCCCGAGGGGACGGCGAGGCCGAGGATGGGGCCGGCTTGCGGGGAGAAATTCGCAAAGGGGTCCTCGGCGGTGATGCGGGCCTCGATGGCATGGCCGCGAGGAGCGAGATCCTCCTGCCTCCAGGCGAGCGGCGCCCCGGCGGCGACGGCGAGCTGCGCCTTTACGAGGTCGGTTCCCGTGGTCATTTCCGTGACGGGATGCTCGACCTGCAGCCGCGTGTTCATCTCGAGAAAATAAAAACTTCCGTCGCGGTCGAGCAGGAATTCCATGGTGCCCGCGCCGAGGTATTTCACCGCCTTCGCGAGCCGCACGGCCGTCGCGCCCATCCGCTCTCGCAGCTTCGCATCAACCGCCGGGCTCGGCGCCTCCTCGACCAGCTTCTGGTGCCGGCGCTGGATCGAGCACTCCCGCTCGTTCAGGTGAACGACGTTTCCGCGCCGGTCGCCGAAGACCTGGATCTCGATGTGCCGCGGCTTTTCGACGTACCGCTCGATGAAGACGCTTCCGTCGCCGAACGCCGAAGCCGCTTCGCCTCCCGCCTCGCGGATGTTTCGCGCGAGATCCCGCGGCTCCCGTACGACGCGCATCCCGCGACCGCCGCCGCCGGAAGCGGCCTTGATGAGGACGGGGAATCCGATCTGCTTCGCGATGGCGGAGAGGTCTTCGCCGTCTTTCACCGCGCGGTCGAGCCCCGGAACCGTCGGGACGCCGGCTTTCCTGGCCAGTTGCCGCGCGTTGACCTTGTTGCCGATCGCGTCGATCGAAGCGGGGGACGGACCGACGAAGATCACGCCGGCCCTCCCGCACTGCTTCGCGAAAGCCGCGTTCTCGCTCAGGAAGCCGTACCCGGGATGAATGGCGTCGGCTCCGGCCCTCTTTGCCGCTTGCAGAATCAGGTCGCCGCGCAGGTAGCTCTCCCGCGCCGGGGGAGGCCCGAGCCTGTACGCCTCATCGGCGAACTGGACGTGCGGCGCCGATTCGTCCGCGTCGGAGTACACCGCCACCGTCCGGATGCCGAGCTCGCGCGCGCTTCGCATGACGCGCACGGCGATCTCTCCGCGGTTTGCGACGAGGAGCTTGCGGATGGGACCGACGACACTCTTCACAGGGGAATATTCCCGTGCTTCTTTGATGGAACGCTTTCCCGCTTGCCCCGCAGCATCTCCATCGCCCGGCAGATCTCCCGCCGCGTGTCCGCGGGCTCGATGACCTTGTCCACGTACCCTTTTCCCGCGGCGATGTACGGATTCGCAAACCGCTCCCGGTACTCCGCGACGAGCCGCGCGCGCTCGGCGACGGGATCGCCGGAGGCTTCGATCTCGCGCTTGAAGAGAATATTGACAGCGCCCTCGGCTCCCATCACGGCGATCTCGGCCGCCGGCCACGCGATGTTGACGTCGCCCCGGACGTGTTTCGATGACATCACGTCGTATGCGCCGCCGTAGGCCTTGCGTGTAATCACGGTGATCTTCGGGACCGTCGCTTCGCAGTAGGCGTAGAGGAGTTTCGCTCCGTTCCGGATGATTCCGCCGTGCTCTTGCGTCACTCCGGGCAGAAAGCCGGGCACGTCCTCGAACGTCACGAGCGGGATGTTGAATGCGTCGCAGAAGCGCACAAAGCGCGCCCCCTTCACCGACGAATTGATGTCGAGGCAACCCGCGAGCACGGCGGGTTGCTGAGCGACGATTCCCGCGACGCGGCCGTGGAAGCGCGCAAATCCGACGATGATGTTCTGCGCGAATTTCGCGGCGACTTCGAAGTACGTGCCGGGATCGACCACGGCGCCGATCACGTCATGCATGTCGTAGGGCTTCTTCGGATCCGCAGGAATGACCTTGTTCAGTTTCGGGTCGCGCCGGTCCGGCGGGTCGTCGCTGGTGACAGCCGGCGGCTCGTCGAGATTGTTCGCCGGCAGGTAGGAGAGCAGCTTCCGGATCGACTGGAGGCACTCGGCCTCATTGCGGGACTGGAAATGCGCGACGCCGGAGGTCTCGTTGTGCACGGCGGCGCCGCCGAGCGCTTCGCTCGTGACTTCTTCGTGCGTCACGGTCCGGATCACGTTCGGGCCGGTGACGAACATGTAACTCGTCCCCTCGACCATGAACGTGAAGTCGGTGATCGCGGGCGAGTACACCGCGCCGCCGGCGCACGGCCCCATGATCGCGCTGATCTGCGGAACGACGCCGGAAGCGAGGGTGTTGCGCAGGAAAATGTCCGCGTAACCGCCGAGCGACTCGACGCCCTCCTGGATGCGCGCGCCGCCCGAGTCGTTCATGCCGACCACCGGCATCCCGACCTTCAAGGCGAGGTCCATGAGCCTGCAGATCTTGCCCGCGTGCGCGAGCCCGAGCGACCCGCCGAACACCGTGAAATCCTGCGAGAAGACTGCGACGGGCCGGCCATCGACTTTTCCCACTCCGGTCACGACCCCATCCCCCGGAATGTGCTGCTTGCCCATGCCGAAGGCGTCGCAGTTGTGCGTGACGAACATCCCGACCTCGTCGAACGTCCCTTCATCCAGCAGCAGGTCCACGCGCTCACGCGCCGTCAGCTTGCCGGCCGCGTGCTGCTTCTCGATTCGCTCGACGCCGCCGCCGAGAAGCGCCCGCTTTTTCATCTCCTCGAGGCGAAAAACGGGATCCGCCGGTGACGGGCGCCCTGCGGAAGCGGGAGGCGCGGCTGTCTTTGAACGTGCGATTGGCTTGCTCTTGCCGCGGGCCATGGGTGAAGAAGTCTAGCGGCGCCACCGGAGGGCGGAAAGGTATTGGTCATCCCCCTGGCCGCCACGGACGGATGTTCCATCCCTGCTCGTCAAGCACGAGCTGCAGGACAACTCTCCCGGGGAATTCGCTCACCAGCGCGGCATCCCGGGCGCTTCCGAGGCTGCGCGCCCAGACGACGGGCCGGGCGGCGATCCCGGGGCCGTTGTAGACCCAATCGCAATGCACCGGCCATCCGCCCCGGCGCTCGACGAGAACAAGGTGAGGGGTTCCCGTGGCTTCGAGGCGTCGCTCAAGCGCCGCGCGCGCTTCCGGCCATACCGCTTCGTTTCGCGAGCGCGCCGCGCCCTGCGGAGCCTCCAGAAGTCGAACCGAAATGCCCCCCAGGGACAGCGCGATCGCCGCGACGCCGGCGAATCTCCAGGGGCGCGCCAGGTTCGACAGGCACCTGAGGCACCGCGCGGCGAGTTCGGCGCCGAGCGGAATGTAGACCGCAACATAGTGCGGATGCATCCATGACACCGTGAGCGCCACCGCCGTGCCGGCCGCGGCGAGGGCCGCGATCCGCCGGGCGCGGGGCAGGAAGAGAACGAGTGGAAGCGCCAGCCAGACCCACGCCATCGGCTTCAGAAAGTACCGGGCGAGATCCCGGATTCGCGCCGCCATCTCGCCGGGCAATGCGGATGGCCTCCGCCTCGCTTCCCAATCGCTGCGGTCGGCTTCGTAGAAGTTTTTGACGTCGGCGCTCGAGTACTGCTTCGCCGCAGGCGCGGACATCCACAGGAAGACCGGGGCGGACGCGAATCGTTCTTCGTAGAGCGCCTCGGGGAGTCGGAGGGCGCTTCCCGTCACGCGCGCGTTGACGAAGAGAACAAAAGCGAGCGCGACGACGGGAGGAGCGAGGGCGGGCAGGGCGAACCGGCGCAGGGCTTCCTTTGGCGACGGACCCGCGCGCTTGCGGAAGACACTGAAACACAATCCTGCCGCCATGAGCGCGGCGATGATCCCCTCGAACGGCCGGGCGAGAGCCAGGACAGAGAGCCCGGCGCCTGCGGCGAATCCGTCCGCGAATCTGGCGCGGCGCGCGAGCCGCGCGGCCGCGCCGAAGACAAGCGCGCCCCCGAGGAAAGCAAGCTGGCCTCCCCAGAACGATTGGGTCCACGGATGAAGCGGGTCGTCATGAAAGGGAGGGTGAAGCGCAGCGAGGAGCGCGACGGCAAGCGCGAATCGCGCTGGAATGGTGACTCTCAGGGCCCAGTGGAGGGCGGCGCAGGCTGCGGCGAAGACGATCCAGGCGCCGGCGATCGGGCTGCCGAGGAGCGCGATTCCGAGGGCGAGCACGAGGCCCTGTCCGGGAAAGTACTTGGAGGCGTGAGTCGGCGTGGTCAGGACGTGGAACGACTCGAAATGCTCCGGGGACGACGGCGCGCGAGCCGCCAGGTGTCCGCTCGCATAAGTGTCCGCAGCGAGGAGATAGCTGAATTCGTCGTGAATCTGCGGGACCGGAGGCCGGATCAGGCCGAGTCCCGCGGAAATCCCGAGCGCGACGAGAGCGGGGACCAGCGCCGCCAGCGCGGGCCGCCGGTCGAGCGGCCGCGTCAGCCGCTTCGAAAACACGGCCATCGCAGCGAGCGCGCTGCCCAGGACGGCGGAAGAGCCGACCAGAAGAGTCCCCGCCAGGTCACCCACGGCGCCGCGCCATCTGCAGCAGGCTCACGATGAACGAGGCCAGCACGGACTGAACGCCCATCGCCGCAAGGGTCACGCCGGGAATCACGAGACGCATTGTCCGCCCGTAGTCCAGGGCGCCGAAACCCGCCTGCCGCCATTCGTTGGATGCCCAGGCGATCAGCCCGACTCCCACCGCCGCGACGGCCAGACCGATCACGATCCCCCGCTCGAGGTTGATCGCCGAAAGGAAGCGGTCGAGCGCGGGGCTCGGCGGCAGGAGACCCTCGGTCACCGCGAATGTCCGCGCCGTAATGGCGAAGTGAAACGCCTGCTGTCCCAGGAGGAGCAGAAGGCTCGCCACCAGCAGCGTGTGAACGTCCAGCTTCGCCGCGCCGATCTTCACACCTGGAATCGCGAGCGCATATCCGAGCATCCCGAGCGCGAAGAGCGCGATGCCGGGGGCCATGAAGAGCCACTTCGGGCTGTACAAGAGGTAGAACCGCAGCGACCGCCACCCGTCGCGAAAACTGCGCAGGTGCCCCCGGTGCTTTGTCCGCCCGTCGCGATGGAGCGTGATCGGCACTTCCCCGATCCGCCGCTTGAACAGGCTCGCCTTCACGATCATCTCGATGGCAAACTCCATTCCGGTGCAGCGCATCGCGAGCCGGTCGTACAGGTCGCGCGAAAACCCGCGCATGCCGCAATAGACGTCGTGGATCGGCGCGCCGAACATCCAGCGCACGAGGAAGGAAAGGCCGGGGTTGCCGAACCAGCGATGAAGCGGCTTCATGGCCCCCGGCTCGATGCTTCCGCCGCCGGACGGAAGGCGGCAACCCATGACCAGTTCGTCGCCACCGCGGAGTCTCTCGACGAATTTCGGGGTATCGCCGAAGTCGTAGCTGTCATCCGCGTCGCCCATCACGATGAAGCGGCCGCGGGACGCCGCGATCCCGAACATGAGTGCGTTCCCGTATCCCTTGAGCGGCGCGTCCACGACGCGGGCGCCGGCCTCCCGCGCCACCCGCTCCGCGCCGTCCGCGCTTCCGTTGTCCGCAACGATGACTTCGCCCGCGATCCCGGCCGCCTTCATGGCGTCCAGCGCCTTCCGGACGCACGTCCCGACCGTTTCACTCTCGTTGAGGCACGGGATCACGACCGAAACTTCAGGCGCCGACTCTTCCTTCGCGGCGCCTTCGGGCCGCGCGTCGACTTTCAGGGCGTCGTGCGAGGGGTCCATCCGGGGAACATGGTAACAGATGGGTGATGCTGCACCGTCGGCTGAGGCCGCCCTACATCGTCATCCCCCCATCGACGACGATGTCCTGTCCCGTGATGTAGTCCGCCGCCGGGCTCGCGAGGAACGCGACCACTCCCGCGACGTCCGAGGTCTTGCCGAAGCGCCCGAGCGCGATGTTCGCGAAGAGCGCCTTCTTCTGGTCCTCGGTGAGCTTTCCCGTCATCTCGGTCTCGATGAACCCGGGGCAGACCGTGTTCGCGGTGATCCCGCGACTCCCCAGTTCGCGCGCCACGGATTTCGTCATCGCGATCATGCCGCCCTTCGACGCGGCGTAGTTCGCCTGCCCCGGATTCCCGATCAGCCCGACCACGCTGGAGATGTTCACGATCCTGCCGGTCCGCGCCTTCATCATGGGCCGCGTCGCCGCGCGGATCAGGTTGAACGCGCCCTTGAGGTTGACCTCAATGACGCGGTCGAATTCCTCGTCCTTCATGCGCATCAGCAGGTTGTCGCGCGTGATCCCCGCGTTGTTCACAAGCACGTCGATTTTTCCCCAGTCCTTGACGATTCTCTCCACCACCGCGTCGGCCTCCGCGGGTTTCGACACGTCCGCGATCGCGTACGCCCCTTTGCCGCCCTTCGATTCGATGGCGGTTACGGTGTCTTTCAGAAGCGCCTCGTTGGTAGCGACGCAAAGCACAGCGGCGCCTTCTTCGGCGAGCTTGAGCGCGATATCGCGGCCGATCCCCCTCGATGCCCCGGTCACGATCGCAGTCTTTCCGGCGAGAACGCCCATGTCGGTCTCCTTTGGTTAGCCAGGTCACCTGAGCCCGGGATACTCCACCGGTTCCGGCAGAACTCCGTCGTCGTTCACCCTCATGAGCCAGATTTTCCGCCCGCGCGCAAGAAAATATGCGATCAGCTCGCGATTCTCCGCTTCACTCATGTCCCGCGCCCAGACGACGCGTGAGGCGTCGATGTCGGCCTTGTTGTAGACCCATTCGAAATGACAGATGTGCAGGGGACCGTACTGGACGACGACGAGGTGGTCGCCCTCGACCTCTTCCATCCGCGACTGCACGTGCGCCCGGACGCGGCCCCAGCTGTCGGCCTGCGTTCCCTGGTAGTGCAGGATGAAGATCGAAGTTCCGACGGCAACCACGGTCGCGCCGATCGCGGCTACGCGGCCGAAGCGGCGCCCGCGGAACCGGCAGGCGGCGAGATGGCGGAGTCCCTGCGTGACGATGAGGAATCCCGCGGCCGCCGAAGGGGCTCCGTAGTGCGAGAGAAGCACGGTGAGCGTCGAGAGGCCGGCGAGCGCGAACAGGAAGGCCAGAAGCGCGAATCGCGTCCTTCGCCGGCGCCAGAGGGGTATTGCGAAGAAAATCGGCAGCGCCATGAGGCCGGAGTAGGGAATGTCCGCCGCGCGGACAATTTTCCACGGAATCTCGATGAAAAGCTGGGAGGCGCGCTGCTGACGCTGGAAATACGGCAGCTCCTCTTCTTCGTAGTACCGCCTCATCTGCTCGTGGCGATAAGGCTGCGGAACGTTTTCGCTTCCGAATATCCACTGCGAGATCCGGGCGTACGTCTGCGCATGAACGAAATACGGCATCGTCGTGGCGCTTCCCGTCACCGCCTTGTTGTAAGTTGCGATCCACGCGGCGTCGATTGCGAGGATGACGGCGACGGGGACGGCCACGCGAGAGAGCCAGCCGGCGCGGGAAGCGGCGGTCGCCCGGACGAAGTGCCAGGCGAGCCCCGCGGCGACGGGGAGCGACGCCAGCAGGCCTTCGAAGGGGCGGGCGTTGGAGAGGACGAAGAGTCCCGCGCCGAGCCAGAGGGCATCGCGGATGTTCGGGGCGGCCCGCAGCCGCGGGTATGCCCCATACACCAGGGCTCCGCCGAGGGCCGCGACGGCGCCTCCCCAGTAGGCCTGCGCCCAGTACCCGGAACATCCACGCGAACGCCGACATCGCGAGCGCCGAGCTGAACCAGACGCCGACGATCGGATCCCCGGTCGCCCTCTGGCCGATCGCGAGGAAAAAACCCTGCGCGGGCGGGTATTTCGACTGATACGTCGGCTGCTGATTGATGTGGAACGACTCAAAGTGCTTCCACATCGGATGCGGCGGATTGGAGAGGCGTCCGTCCGCGAAGGTGTCGGCCTGGAGGAGATAGCTGAACTCGTCGTGAATCGTCGGCTCGAGTACGTGGACGAACAGCCCCGCGGCTGCGGCGCCGACGAAGGAGATCAGGCCTGGAAGCGCGACGGCGAGGATGGGCCGGTCCGCGACGCAGTCCAGCCCTCTCGTGAACCTGCGCGCCACTTGCTTCAGGATTCTCACCGGCATTCCGGCGGCGGCGCCTGCCGACGCCAGGATGGCGCCAACCTCAAGCTGCTTCAGCGTGTCGAACCAGGTCTGGAAGACCGAGGGGCTAAGGTGCGGCATCTGGACTCACGTTAGCCGCCTCGCGCCGGGAGGAAAAGGCCGGAGGCAGTCCCTCATTTCTTGCGCGCGAGCATGAGCATCGCGGAGGTCCGGCCGCCGAGGAACGCGCGGAGCTTGTCGAACGCGGTAAACGCGGCAAGCGCGACGATCGACCCGCCGAACGGATCGAACATTCGCGCGCACCACCTCCGGGGCCTCTTCCCGTACCTCAAACGGTGGTGGTACGAGTACATCCAGAAGGAATGGCCGGTCTGGAAGAGCGTTGCCACGACCTCGAGGCCGGCGGATTCCATGAGTCGGCGGAGGGATTCGGGCGTGAAGAGCGTCCAGTGGCGGGGGATGTGATAGCCGCCCCAGAAGGACTCGCGGAACTTCCGGGCGTCGAAGCTGTCGAGGTTCGGAGTTTCGAGGGCAAGGAGGCCGCCGGGAGAGAGCCACCGCGCGAGCTGCCGGACGACGGCGGCGGGGTCGGCGACGTGCTCGATGACGTGGAACATCGTCGCGAGGTCGATGGAGCCGTCGGGGATTCGGCGGCAGGTTTCGACGCGTTCGCACGACACCTGGAAACCCGCCTCCGAGAGACCTTTGACCACCCGCTCGTCCAGCTCCAGACCATGGATGTTTTGTTTTGCAAGCCCGGCGCGACTCATCGCCCGCAGGTATCTCCCGTCGCCGCACCCCGCGTCGAGAAACGACGCCGGCGGCGAGGCGCAGCGCCGGAGGATCGAGCGCAGCTTGCGCCGGTCGAGAAACGCCTTCGCCCACCGCGCAACCGGGTTTACTTTCTGCGCATAGTTGTAGGCGTAATACGACGGTGGATAGATGACGGGAAGCGCCGCCACCGCGGGCCGCGGGTGAAGGCGCACCAGCCCGCATCCGGCGCACTTCACGAACGTCCACTCATTCCGGCACGTGCGCAATTCGTAGTCGAACCCCGCTGCGAAGCGCGCGTGTTCCCTGCCGAGGCACGACGGACACTCGTCCACGTTCTCCGTGGCGATCTCGGGAGCGTCGCCGTGCGCGAATTCGGCGGGAGTGGCCAAGGAGGATCGGGGCGTCAGGCCCGCGCGGCGGGGCTGCACCCGGGGATGGGCAGTGCCAGGCTGTAACGCAGCAGGTAGGCAAGATAGCTGCCTCGCCACTCGAGACCCTGCGAACCCGGCGACGCGCGCATTTCCCGGTCAGCGACCGGAAGGTTGTAATAGGGGATCGAGACCCACAGATGGTGGGCCGCGTGAAAATTCATGTTCATGGGCGCGAAGAGCATCCGCTCCGGCAGGTTGCTGGTATACGTCAGAAGCCGGTGCTCGTCCGCCTTCGCGTCCGCTTCCGGATGCGAATGCTCCGCGAACGAGCGCAGGTTGTCGCCCAGGAACGCGAACAGGTAGACCGGAGCCATCCAGAGCGCGGGGTAGGCCCACCACCCGATGAACCACGTCAGGCCGCCGATCAGTCCGCCCTGCCACGCAGCGAGCAGGAGCAAGTCGCGCAGTGAATACCCGCGCCTCGCCGCGTCCGCTTCGTCGGGCGCCGGCAGGGCCGGAGCCGCCGCCGGTCTCCCGACAAAGACGTTCCGTACGAGGGGCCAGATGCTGGCGAGTCCCGTCACAAACGCGAGCAGCGCGCCCCGGCTCGACTTGTTGAAGCACGCGTGACGGTACCTGTCGGGGTCCCACGGATTCGCCAGGTGCTGGTGGTGCAGCAGGTGGTTCCGGTTGTTGATGCGCGTGATCGCGGCCACGGGCGCGAGGATGAAGGCGTCGTTGAAGAAATCGTTGAAGCGGCGGTTTTCGAAAAGCCTCCGGTGCATTCCGTCGTGACCGATGATGAAGAGGGCGTAGTAGCGCGACCCTATGATCGGGACGGCAACGAGGACCATCCACCACGCGGGGTGCAGAGCCACGGCGGTCCAGGCCGCGGCGATTGCAAGCCAGCAGAGAAAGGTGTCCGCCACGACGTGCGCGGGACGCAGTTCGCTCAGCTGCTTGACGCGGGCGGGGGACAGGAGCCGTGCGCGGAACGGCGCGTACGGGTCGCGCGCCTCTGAGCCTTTCCCGGTCGTGATTTCCACCTCTCCATCTTACCCGCCGCCGGCCGCTACAATGTTCCCGTGACGCACGAGTTCGACGCGTACGCCGCGGATTACGACGCCGCCCTCGACGAGGGCCTCAGCGCCACGGGCGAGGACCATCTCTATTTCGCCCGCGGCCGCATCCGCCACCTCGCCCGGGTCCTGCCCGCCGCCGCGGCACACCCGGCCCGGGTTCTCGACTTCGGTTGCGGCGTCGGCACGGCGTCTCCGCTCCTCATCGAGATCCTCGGCGCTGGAAAAGTCGTGGGGGTTGACGTGTCCGAGAAGTGCCTTCAGGTGGCCCGCTCGCGCCACGCCTCGGGCTCCTCGGAATTCCTGTCCGTCGGCGCACACTCCCCGGCAGCCGACTTCGACCTCGCGTACTGCAACGGCGTCATCCACCACGTCCCGCCACCCGAGCGCCACCGCTGCCTGAATCACATCGCCCGGTCGCTCCGCCCCGGCGGGATCTTCGCCTTCTTCGAGAACAACCCGTGGAATCCCGGCACGCGCCACGTCATGGCGCGCACCGCATTCGACCGGGATGCCGTGACTCTTTCACCACCCGCCGGCCGGCGCCTCGTGAGTGAAGCCGGTTTTGAGATCATGCGGACGGATTTCCTCTTCTATTTCCCCAGGATCCTGAAGGCGTTCAGGTTTCTCGAGGGTCTCGGGCGGAAAGTCCCGCTGGGGGCGCAATACCTCGTCCTCTGCCGAAAAGGCTGACGGTCAGCCGGTCCAGGCTTCGACTCCGGACCAGGCCTCGACGTTGACTGTTTCGCTGCCCTCGACAATCTTGCGCGCAAGCCCGGTCAGAACCTTTCCGGGCCCGACCTCGACGAATCGTTTCGCGCCGTCCGCTCCCATGCGCCGGTTGGAATCCTCCCAGAGAACGGGCTCGCCGACTTGCCGGCCCAGGAGCTCGCGGATCTGCGCGGGATCGGTGACCGGAGCCGCGGTCACGTTGCTGACGACGGGAATGACCGATGTTTTTATTTCGGTCCTCGCGAGCGCGGCCTTCAGCGCTTCAACCGCAGACGCCATCAGCGGAGAATGAAACGCTCCCGCCACCTTGAGCATCACGACGCGTTTCGCGCCCATCCGCCTGGCGGCCTCCCCCGCCGCCTCAACCGCTGCGACCTCCCCGCTGATGGCCGCCTGCCCCGGCCCCAGAATGTTCGCGACCACAAGGATGCCTTTCGCCGCACCCTCCGCCACGGCCTCTCGCAGCTTCGCGAGGTCCAGTCCCAGCACGGTCGCCATCGTGCCCGCCTTCGCCTCGCACGCCGCCTGCATCGCCTCGCCGCGCTTGCGCACAAGCCGCACGGCGTCCGCGAACCCGATCGAACCCGCGAAGACGTGAGCGGTGTACTCCCCCAGGGATAGCCCTGCGGCGACGTCCGCGCGGAGCGGCGCTCCTTTTTCCTCCATCGCCCGGATCGCGGCGATCGAGTGGACCAGGATCGCCGGCTGGCACGTGTCGGTACGGTTCAGCGTTTCCTCCGGCCCCTCGAAACAGATCTTCGCGAGGTCAATCCCGAGAATGGCGTTCGCTTCCTCGAATGGCCTTCGCGCGGCCGCCGACTTCTCGAACAAGTCCTTCCCCATTCCGACTGCCTGGGCGCCCTGCCCCGGAAACAGCGCCGCTGTTTTCATCCATGCCTCCTCGTTTCCGATCGGTCCCGGCAAACCACAGAGGGCACAGAGATGTTTTCTCTGTGCCCTCTGTGGTTGAAGCCCCCGTTCCCGCTAATACCTGACGGCGACCGAACCCCAAGTCAGCCCCGCCCCGAACGCCACCATCACCACCAGATCCCCGCGCTTCACCCGCCCGGACCGCACCGCTTCGTCCAGCGCGATCGGCACGCTCGCCGCGCTCGTGTTTCCGTACCTGTCGATGTTGATCATCATCCGGTCCAGAGGAAAGTTCAGCTTCTCGCTCGCATACTCGAGGATGCGCAGGTTCACCTGGTGCGGAATGATCGTCGCGATCTTCGAAACCGGCACCCCGCACTTCTCCGCACACAATTCCACCTGCTCCACCATCTTCGTCACCGCGAACTTGAAGACCTCACGGCCCTTGATCCGCAGATAGTGGTGCTTTCCGTCCACGCTCGAATGCGACGCCGGCATCGCGCTCCCGCCCGCAGGCAGGCTCATGATGTCCTCCGTGCCGCCGAGGGAGTGAAGGCTGGAGAAGAGGATCTCGCTGGCGTTCTCGGAGGGACGCACGACCGCCGCGCCCGCGCCGTCGCCGAAGAGGATGCAGCTGGTGCGGTCCTGCATGTTGAGAAGCGTCGAGAGCTTCTCCGCGCCGATGACGAGCACGTTGCGCACGGATCCGGTGCGAACCATGTTCCAGCCGACCGACAGGCTGTAGATGAATCCCGTGCAGGCGGCGGACAGGTCGAACGCCCCGGCTTTCACGCAACCGAGCCTGTGCTGCAGGTGGCAGGCCGTCGAAGGGAACATGTTGTCCGGAGTCACCGTCCCGCAGATGACGAGGTCGATGTCTTCCGGCGCTACCTTCGCGGCCTCCATCGCCTTCTTCGCTGCGTTCTCGGCCATGTGCGAAGTGGCCATGCCGTCGGGGGCGAATCGCCGCTCGCGGATGCCGGTACGCTCGCGGATCCACTCGTCGGAAGTGTCGAGAAACTTGGCGTAGTCGCCGTTCGTCATCACCTTCTCCGGGACATAGGACCCGGTTCCGGCGATTCCGACTTTGAGGAGTGGTGTCATGGGTCAGGCGCTCATCGGGTACTTCAGGATTTCAGCCGCAATTTTCTCGACGACTTTCTCGCGCGCGCATGCCGAGCCGCGCCGGAGGGCGTTCGAGATTGCGGTGGCGCTCGAGCGGCCGTGCGCGATCATCGTGACCCCTTTCGTCCCGAGGAGCGGTGCGCCGCCGTACGACTCGAAGTCCGCGAATTCCCTGGCACGCTTCGAAGTCTTCTCGAAGAGCTCGCCCGTCAGCCCGCTTTTTTCGTAGTGCTGCAACAACAGTTCGCCCATCCCCTCGAACGCCTTGAGCAGGATGTTCCCCGCGAATCCGTCGGCAACTATGACGTCGGCCGCGCCTTCCGCGATGGCTGTCGGCTCGAGAAACCCGACGTACCGCAGGTCCGTCTTCTTGATCAGGTCCCGCGTCTGCTGCACGAGTTCCGTCCCCTTGTCGTCCTCTTCGCCGATGTTCAGGATCCCGACGCGCGGCTCCGCGACCCCGCGCACCTTGGCGTAGATCGCGCCCATCAGCGCGTACTGGAGCATGTGCTGCGGCTTCGGAACGATGTTCGCCCCCGCGTCGATCACGGTGCACTCACCGCCGCGCATGGGGAGGGGCGTCGCAATCCCGGCCTTGAGCACCCCGGGCAGGTGTCCCATGAGAAAGAGGCTCCCGCCGACGCACGCTCCCGTGTTCCCTGCGCCGATGAATGCGTCCGCCTTCCCTGCCGTGCACATCCCGACACACTTCACGATCGAGCTGTCGCGCTTTTCCTTCAAGGCCTTCGCAGGATGCTCGCCCATTTCGATGACCTGGGTGCACGGCACCAGTATCACGTTCGGGGGCGCGCCCACCAGCAACGGCTGCACCTTGTCGGCGATTCCCACAACGAGCACAACGTCTTCCGGAGCCGTCCGCGCATACGCCACCGCCCCGCGTACGATCTCCGCAGGGGCGTGATCCCCGCCCATCGCGTCGAGGGCGAGTTTCATGTCGCTAGAGCTTGATGACCGGTTCGCCGTCGTAGTACCCGCAATTCCCGCACACGCGATGCGGCCGCCGCCTCTGGTGGCAGCGCGGGCACTCGGCCAGCGTCAATTTCGGAAGCTTGTGGCGGTCGTGCGTCCGCTTCTTGCGCGTCCGCGACCGGGAAAATTTGCGTTTTGGATTGGGCATGGTTTCCGCTCTCAGGGATGAATGAAGGGCGCGGAGTTTAGCGGCGGGAGAGCGCGAGTGTCAAGAATGGGGGGCAGAAGCGGCGTAAGCGCTTGGGGCGAGAACGGTTCCGGTCGGTGACGCCAATTCTCAGTAGTCCTCTGTCTCTCCTTGCGACGGCATGTCCGCGAGCGCCGACTGGAATTCCGCCCCGAGCGCCGCATCCTCACGCAGAGGTTTGAGCAGCAGGTCCCGCGTGGCCAGCTCCCTGTTGTTCCAACCCGCCGCAATCGCCTCACGAAACGCCTCCAGCGCCTTCTCCAGTTCCCCCGTCGCGCTGAGCGAGCACGCCAGGTTGTACCTGGGGCCCGAAAGCGCGGGGTTCAGGTGGATGGCGCTCCGAAGGAAGGCGATCGCCTCCTTGTGCCGGCCAAGACGCGCGCAGATCGCGCCGCAGTTCGCCAGCGTCCGGGGGCGCCTTGGCTCAATCCGGTTGGCCCGCACGAAATCCCGAAGACTGTCGTTCAGGTTGTTCATCCGGTGACTGGCGCGCCCTCGCCACAGCAGCACGTCCGCGCTCTCCGGCTGGATTTCCAGCGCCCGGTCGAACGCGGCCTTCGCTTCTTCGTATTCGCCCCGCGAAAAATGAAGAGTCCCCTTGTAGTGCGCGGCCCGGAAATGCGACGGGTCCTCCTCGAGGACGCCGTCGAGGCACTTGAGCGCCCCTGTGGTATCGCCCGCCCGCTGAAGTGCGGCCGCTTCGCTCAGCCGGTACTCGACCGGCGATGGCGCGCCACGGGCGGCGGCCTCGAAGTGACCGGCGGCTTCCGAGGGGCGGCCCTCCTGGAGAGCGATCTGGGCGAGCACTTCCGCCGCGACGGGCGAGTCTGGAAACGAGGCGAGCGCTTCTTTCGCGGCGACGCGGGCGCGGTCGGTCCTTCCCCTCGCAAGGTGACCCTGCGCGGTGTGCTCCAGCGCCAGCCTGATCGCGTCCTCCGCGAAGTCGCGGACTTTTTTCGCGGCCGCCTGAAGGCACGGCACCCTGGCCAGACGGCGACCGAGAGTCGCGCAAGCGGAACGGGCATGCCGCGCGTCGCTCTTGCGCAGGGCGTCCCGCACCGCCGGGTAGAACTCGTCGAATGCGGCGCGGTCGATGCACGAATGAACGCTGCGCCCGATATTCTCCGTAACCGTTTCTTCCGGGTCCGCCAGCTGGCCCCTCACGGCGCAGAGAAAATACCTGACGTGCGGACACAGACTCGCGGCGTCAATGTGCTCGACGACCTCCTTCTCGGACGCAAACGACAGAAAAAACTCGTGCAGCCCCCGGGCCTTGATCGCCTTCACGCCCTTGGGAGAAGCGAGCAACACCGGCGCGACGCGGTCGGCCGTGAGGGTCTCGCGAAGCCGCAGGAGGGGCCCGATGAGTTCGGAAGGGAACGCGGCGCACGCGCTCAGATCAAGCACCACGTTGTGCGCCCCCGACTGGCACGCGATCCCCGCAAGCCTCACCAGGTCGTCCCGTCCGGCAGCCGAAGAGCATCCCTTGTCGCCGATCCGGAGGACGAGGAAGCACGCGTGCCGGTCCACGGCGAATTGCGCGTGGCTCATCGCCACCCCGCGGCAGGACGGACACGCCAGCTCGCCTCTCAGCGGCGCCTTGAACTTGAAGGAACGCCCGCACCCGTCGCACCTCAGCACGAGCGGCTGCGCGAAAAAACCGTCGTCCTTCTCCTTCTCCTCGCCACTCGCGTACCCCAGCCCCTGCAACACATGCCATCGCGGCGGAGGCGCCATCCCCTCCGCGCTGAACACCGCCTGCACCTCCGCGCACCGCTTCACACGCTCTTCGTCCATCCACGCCTCTTCCAGCCCCTCCGCCTCCTTCCGCCCCATCTTCGCCTGCGTCGATCCCTTCTCGCCCGGATCGGCCAGCTCTTCCAGGATGCCGTCGTAGTCCTGAAATCGTCTCGACGGACTCTTCTCGAGCATCCGTGAGAGAACGGAGCAGATCGAGCTGGGAACGTCAGGGTTGAATCGAAGCGGTGAGGGCGGAAGTCCCGATTTGTGGCGGCGCATGAGAGTCGCGAAGTCGGGACCCTCAAAGGGTGCGTGACCGGTCAGCATGAAGAACAGCGTGCAACCGAGCGAGTAAATGTCCGATCGCTGGTCGGCGCGGGCGCCGTCGAACTGTTCGGGGCTCATGAACTCCGGCGTGCCCAGCACGGCGCCCGTCCCCGTCATGCTCGACCCGTCGAGCATCATCTTTGCGAGGCCGAAATCCGTCAGCTTGACCTCGCCGGACCGCGAAATCAGCACGTTTCGCGGCTTGATGTCGCGGTGGACGACACCGCGGCGCGCCGCAAATTGAAGCGCTTCCGCAATGCGCACGGCAATCTGCGCGGCGACCCCTGCGGGAAGCGGCCCGTTTGCCGTGACGATCGCGTGAAGGCTCGCTCCGTCGACATACTCCATCGCCATGTAGTGGTAGCCATGGTGCTTGCCGATGTCGACCGTGCGGCGGACGACGGGGTGCTCGAGAGAAGCGGTGATGCGGGCCTCGGTCATGAACCGGTCCAGATGATCGGCGGACTTCCCGAGTTCGAGGCGGAGGACCTTGATGGCGAACTCGCGCCCTTCGGATTCCGCGAGGTAGACATTCCCCCAGCCGCCGATTCCCAGGAGTCCTTTCACGCGGTAACGCCCGAAAGTTCTTCCGAGAAGCGGATCGCCCGCCTCGGCTTTCGCCTCGGCTTCGATCGGGATCTTGACGCGGCGAAGCTCTTCGAATGCCTTCCCTGTCAGCAGCGCTCCTTTCGACGCCGGCGCGGCACCGGCAGGCTGTGCCGACCTGGCGGAAATGCGCACTGAAGGGCCCTTCGTTACCCCTCGTCCCGCGCGTTCGACACCGGCCTCGCCGCAACGCGGACACTTCACCGTTCGCTTCTTCGCCAGGTCCTTGCCGGAGAGCATCGCCGCGCACGAGGCGCACTGGAACTCGGCTTCCCCGATGCCGGCGGAGATCGCCTCGACAGCGGCTTCGTCGGCCATCCCGAGGGACGCGACCAGCGTTTCGATCGGGACCGGATGACCCGAGCGCGCGAGCCGCTCAGCCGCCTCGCTCGCGTCGCCGGCCTCGCGGGAAGAGAAATGGCCGAGGCGCTGGCCGACGGAGAGGAAGAGAGCGTCGAACGAGTCGAGTGTGGTGCGGTTCATGGGTGCGGGCCAGCAGGCATGCTACCGCCGGGCGGGGCGCCGTCCATGGAAGGAGAGGATCAGGCGAGCGCCTTCCGTATGGCCGCTTTGGCCGCCTCCAGCCCGGCCGGGACCTTTGCGGGATCTTTGCCGCCGCACGTCGCGATGTCCTTCTTGCCGCCTCCCCCCGCGCCCATCGCCTTGCCCGCTTCCTTCGCGATCGCGCCGGCGTCGAGCTTCGACGTGAGGTCCTCCCGGACCCCGATGACGAGGATCGGTTTTTCCTCGAAGACGCTTCCCAGCGCCGCGACGGCGATCTTCTGCTCCTTGACGAGTTTGTCGATCATGGACCGGAGGTCGTCGGCGGATTTGTCCTGGAGGAGCTCGACCACGGCTTTCTCCGGGCCGACGGCGAACGCTTTCGAGTGCAGCCCGCCCGCCTCGTCCGCCGCCGCCGCGCGGCGGGATTTCTCCTGCTCGCGCCTGAGCTGCTGCAACTCATCGAGAACTTCCTGGATGCGGTTCGGCAGTTTAGCCGCCGGAGTATTGAGCATCGTCGCAGCCGTGTTGACGCGGTCCTCGACCTGGAGCGCATGCGCGACGGCTCCCATGCCGGTCACGGCTTCGATCCGGCGAGTGCCTCCCGCGACCGATCCTTCGCTCACGATGTGGAAATAGCCGATCGTCCCCGCCGCCGGCACGTGCGTCCCGCCGCAGAGCTCCCGTGACCAGTCGCCGACCGAAACGACCCGCACGACGTCGCCATACTTGTCCGCGAAGAACATCAGCGCGCCCAGCTTCTTCGCTTCCGCCATCGGCATCTCGCGCCAGGTCACCGGCGCGTTCTCCATGATCCGTTCGTTGACATGGTTTTCGATGCGGCGGACTTCGTCGCGGGTGAGGGACTGGAAGTGGCTGAAGTCGAATCGCAGGCGGTCGGGCGCGACGAGGGAGCCTGCCTGCTCGACGTGTTTGCCCAGAATGGTGCGAAGCGCGTTGTGGAGGATGTGCGTTCCCGTGTGGTTGCGCTGGATTGCCCAGCGGCGGTCAATGTCCACCTGCGCCTCGACACTCAGCCCGGGACGCAGCGTGCCGCGCATGACCGTGCCGCCGTGCAACCAGTAGCCCTCGGTCTTCTTCGTTTCGTCGATCCGGACTTCGACGCCGTCGCCTTTCAGGATTCCCACGTCGCCCATCTGGCCGCCGCTTTCCGCGTAGAAAGGCGATTGGTCCAGGACGATCCGCACGACGGTCCCGGGACCCGCGCCGTCGACGACATCGTTGCCGGCGATGATCGCCTTGACGACCGCCGTCGTCTGCAGCGCGTCGTAGCCGCAGAATCTCGTCGGCGCGACGGTAGGCTTGATCTTTCCCAGCGGCCCGATCGCAAACACATCGCCCGACGCCGTCGCGTGGCTCTTCTTGCGATGCTCCTCCATCAGCGCGTCGTACCGCTTGCGGTCGGCGGAGAGATTCTTCTCTTTGAGGATCTCCGTCAGCTGGTCGATCGGAAGCCCGTGGGTCTGGTGAAGGTCGAAAGCGACTTCGCCCGAGAAGGTCCGCGCCTTCGACTCCCGGAGATTCGCGACCTCGCGATCGATGATCCCCGTCGCCAGCTCCAGGGTCGCCGCATACTGCTCCTCCTCCGCCTTCACGATCCGCGCGATGTTCTCGCGCCGCTCGACGATTTCAGGATACGCCTCCCCCATCGCCTCGCCGACCGCGGGAACGAGCCGGAAGAGCCACGCTTCGCGCATCCCCATCCGCCGTCCGTCGTCGGACGCGCGGCGGATGATGCGCCGGAGGACGTATTCGCGCCCCTCGTTGCCGGGGGCGATCCCGTCGCAGATGACGAATGTCATCGCCCGAGCGTGGTCCGCGATGCGGCGGAAGCGCGGCGTTTCATCGCCTTCCTGCGAGTACGGCTTTCCGGTGATTTCTCCGATCCGGCGCAGGATCGGCGCGAAGAGGTCGGTGTCGAAATTTGTCGGGACGCCCTGGAGCGTCGCGACGGTGCGCTCCAGCCCCATGCCCGTGTCGATGTTTTTATTTTTAAGCGGCGCGAGGACTCCGCCGTCCTGCCGGTCGAATTGCGTGAAGACGAGATTCCAGATCTCGATGTGCCGCTTGCATTTCGCGCACAGCGGACCGCAATCCCCGGGCGAACACCCGTACTTCGCCCCGCGGTCGTAGTAAATCTCGCTGCACGGCCCGCACGGCCCGTTCGGCCCGTCCTTCGGCGCGTTCGCGGGCCAGAAATTGTCATTCGCGTCCCCGCGGAAAAGCTTCGCCTTCGGGATGATCTTCAGCCAGAGGTCGTAGGCTTCCTGGTCCTCCTCGTAAACCGTCACGCTCAGGCGCGCAGGGTCGATTCCCAGTTCCTTCGTCACGAATTCCCACGCCCAGGGAATCGCGTCCGCCTTGAAGTAGTCCCCGAACGAGAAATTCCCCAGCATCTCGAAAAACGTCTGGTGGCTCGGCGTCTTTCCGACATTCTCAAGGTCGCCCGTTCGCAGACATTTCTGCGAAGTCGTCGCCCGCTTGTACGGCTTGTTCCCCTTCCCCAGAAACATGTCCTTGAACTGGTTCATCCCCGCGCCCGTGAACAGCACCGTCGGGTCGTTCTCCGGCACCAGCGAGTCCGACTTTTCGACAGTGTGGCCCTTCTTCTCGAAGAATCTCAGGTAGCGCGAACGGACTTCGGAGGCCTTCATTGATGCAGCTCGATTGGGGAAGAGGACTGATGGGGGCGAAGAGAATAACAACCGGCCGGGGAAGAGGTTCGGAAATTAGTGGCCGGCGGCACGCTCGCGGAAGGATTACGGCTCGACCCTGGTGCCCGGGGACCCCGGCGTCGCCGCGGCCTTCTTGACCGCTTCCTCGATCTGTTTCATCACCTCGGCATTCTGCTCCAGGTACTCGCGGGCCTTGTCCCTCCCCTGTCCCAGCCGCGTTTCACCGAAATTGAACCAGGTACCGCTCTTCGTCAGCACCTTGTGCAGTTCGCCGAGCTCAAGCACGTCCCCTTCGCGCGATATCCCCTTCCCGAAAATAATGTCGAACTCCGCCTTGCGGAAGGGCGGAGCGAGCTTGTTCTTCACGATCGTCGCCTTGCTGCGGTTGCCGATCACGGCCTCGCCATCCTTGATCGACGTGATGCGCCGGGTCTCGATGCGGACGGAAGCGTAGAACTTGAGGGCCCGTCCTCCGGGAGTGGTCTCGGGATTCCCGTACATGACGCCGATTTTCTCGCGGATCTGGTTGGTGAACACGATCGCGGTGTTCGACTTTCCGAGCGAGCCGGTAAGTTTCCGGAGCGCCTGGCTCATCAGCCTCGCCTGGAGGCCGACGTGCGCGTCCCCCATTTCTCCCTCGATCTCGGCCCGCGGCGCGAGGGCGGCGACCGAATCGATGACGATCAGGTCGACCGAGCCCGAGCGAACGAGCAGGTCCGCGATTTCCAGCGCCTGCTCGCCGTTGTCCGGCTGCGAGAGCAGAAGCGACTCGACGTTGACTCCGATGCGCTTCGCGTAAACCGGGTCGAGCGCGTGTTCCGCGTCGATGAACGCCGCGGTCCCTCCGTTCTTCTGCGCGTTCGCCGCGATGTGCAGGCAGACCGTCGTCTTGCCGCTGGCCTCCGGCCCGAATATTTCGCTGACTCGCGCCCGCGGTATTCCGCCGCCGCCCAGCGCGAGATCCAGCGTCAGCGACCCCGTGGAAATTCCGTTCACCAGCTGCTTCGGCTCCGCGCCCAGACGCATGATCGCTCCGCGGCCGAACTGCTTTTCGATCTGGGCAATCGCCGCCTGAAGTGCGGTGCGCTTGACGTCGGGCCTGGCGGTTTCGGACATGGCGGGTTCCGTGAAGAGGTTTTGGGGCGGAAGCAGGGCTACAGACTACTCCACGGTGCTCATTGATCAACGACTGTCGCTTCTCGCCTCGTTCAGCTGCGGCTTCGCGTGATCCCCGCCTCCCGCAAGGCGCAGCGGCGAGCGATGGAGCGCTTCGTACTCGGCGCCGGCGGGTTTCAGGACGGACCGGTACAGAACCAATTCGCGCGCCACCCACTCGCCTCGACGATTCGCCGCCTCTTTCCGGACTTCGTCGAGAAGCGCAGGAGCATTCCGGCGCGACCGCAGCCGTGCGAGCGTGAGATGGGGATTGAATACATGGTTGTCGGAGTGGAAGCCAAGCGGCCTCATGCCGCGATCCACGGCCCCGGCAAGCCGTTCGAGGGTGCCGGTCGGATCCTCGATTTTTGCGAAGACGACGCGAGGATTCAGTCCGCCGAAGACGCCGACTCCGTTCAGGCGCAGGAGTGCCGGGGGTGAGCTGGCGGCCAAGCGCTCGACGGCGTCGCGAATCTCCGGAACCGCCTGCGCGCCCACTTCTCCGAAAAACTTCAGCGTCACGTGCCACTGCGGAGGTGTCGTCCACTTCGCGTCGGCGCCGCTGGAACGCAGGTCATTGATGACCTGTGCCAGCACCGGGTGAAGCGCGGGATCGGAATCGATGGCAATGAAGAGCCTCATCGCCAGACTTTACCCGCTTCGAGGCTCATTTCACGCCGACCGCCCGAACAGGAACCGGAACAGGCGGCGGATGGGGTCGAAGAAGCGATCAGCGACGCGCTCTTTCAGCGGAATGATGGCGTTGTCGGTGATCGTGATGTGTTCGGGGCAAACCTTTGTGCAGCACTTGGTGATGTTGCAGTACCCGATCCCGTGAGCGTCCTTGAGATCGGCGAGCCGGTCTTCGACGTCGAGGGGATGCATCTCGAGCGCCGCGGTGTAGACGAGAAAGCGCGGCCCGATGAACTGGTCGTGCAGGTGGTGGTCCCGAAGCACGTGGCAGACATCCTGGCAGAGGAAGCACTCGATGCATTTGCGGAATTCCTGCACCCGGTCCACGTCGGCCTGCGCGATCCGCCAGGTGCCGTCCGCGGCGTCCGGCGGGCGTGGCTTGAACGGCTTGATGCGCTTCTTGACGTCATAGTTCCACGACACGTCGGTGACGAGGTCCTTGAGGATCGGGAAGGCCTTCATGGGCTGAATGGTGACGGTTTCGCCGGGCGGCAGGTCGGTCATGCGTGTCATGCACATGAGGCGCGGGCGCCCGTTGATTTCAGCGGAGCAGGAGCCGCACTTTCCGGCCTTGCAGTTCCACCGGACGGCCATGTCGTTGGCGGATTCGGCCTGGATCTGGTGAACGGCGTCCAGAACCACCATTCCTTCGGTGATTTCAGTGGCGTACTCGCGGAATTCCCCGCCTCCCGCGGCGCCGCGCCAGATCCGGAATGGGACCTTCGGCATTACTTCATCTCCTCGATGATCGCCTTGAGCTCCGCCGGCATGTCGGAAATCGTCTCGCGCCTGACCTGCATCGTGCCGTCCGCCGCCTTGAAGGTCACGTGATTGAACTTCGCGAAGTCGGCGCTCTTGTCGGGAAAGTCGTCCCTGAAGTGAGCGCCCCGGCTTTCCTTGCGCTCGATGGCGGAACGCGCGACGGCCTCGGAACAGATGAGGAGGTTTTTGAGATCTATCTGGGTATGCCAGCCCGGGTTGTATTCACGATTGCCGTAGACGGGGACCTTGGCGGCGCGGGCCTTGAGCTTCTCGATCGCCGTGATGGCATCCGCCATTTCCGGTCCCGTGCGGACGATGCCGACGCGATCCTGCATCATCACCTGCAGATCGTGCTGGATGCGGAAGGGGCTGTCCTCGGCCGAGCCGGCGGCGCTTTTCTCGTCCAGGGGCGCCAGCGCAGCCTTGATCTTCTCATCGACTTCGCCGTCACGGATGGTTCCGTGCCCGTGCTCCTTGGACCAGGCCGCGGCGAACTCCCCTGCCCGCTTGCCGAAGACGATGAGATCCGACAGCGAATTCCCGCCGAGGCGGTTCGCGCCGTTGATCCCCGCTGCGCACTCTCCGCAGGCGAAAAGCCCGGGAAGGCGCGACATTTGAGTGTCCGCATCGACGCGCACTCCCCCCATCACGTAGTGCGTCGTCGGCCCGACTTCCATCGGCTCCTTCGTGATGTCGATCCCGGCGAGCTCCTTGAACTGGTGGTACATCGAAGGGAGCTTCTTCTTGATGTGGTCTTCCCCGTTCTTGATCCGCTGCTTGATCCACGAAATGTCGAGGAAAACGCCGCCGTGCGGGCTGCCGCGTCCCTGCTTGATCTCGCGCACGATGCAGCGCGCCACGTGGTCCCGGGTGAGTAGCTCCGGGGGACGTCGCGCGTTCTTGTCTCCCTGGCAGTAGCGCCAGCCCTCTTCTTCGTTGTCGGCGGTCTGGCCTTTGTAGTTGGCCGGGATGTCCTGGAACATGAAGCGTTCGCCCTTGTTGTTCCTGAGGACGCCGCCTTCTCCACGAACGCCTTCCGTGACGAGGATCCCCGCGACGCTTGGCGGCCAGACCATGCCGGTGGGATGGAACTGGAGGAATTCCATGTCCAGGAGCTCGGCGCCGGCCTCGTAGGCCATCGCATGACCGTCGCCGGTGTACTCCCAGGAATTGCTGGTGATCCTGTATGCGCGACCGATGCCTCCCGTCGCGAGCACGATCGCCTTGGCGCGAAAGACGATGAAGCGGCCGCGATCGCGCTCGATTCCCAGGGCGCCCACAACGCGATCGCCGTCCTTCAGGAGTCCGACGAGCGTGCACTCCATGTGAACGCTCATCCCCTGGTGAATGCCGTGATCCTGCAGGGTGCGGATCAGCTCCAGGCCCGTGCGGTCGCCGACGTGGGCCAGCCGCGGGTACCGGTGCCCCCCGAAATTTCGCTGCAGTATTTTCCCGTCCGGCGTCCGGTCGAACATCGCGCCCCACTTCTCCAGCTCATTAACTCTGGCCGGCGCTTCCTTCGCGTGCAGTTCCGCCATGCGGAAATTGTTCACGTACTGGCCGCCGCGCATCGTGTCGGCGAAGTGGACTCTCCAGTTGTCCCGGTCGTCCACGTTGGCGAGAGCGGCGGCGATGCCCCCTTCCGCCATGACCGTATGGGCCTTCCCGAGCAGCGATTTGCAGACAAGTCCGACCTTGACGCCTGCCGCGCTCGCTTCGATGGCAGCGCGCAGTCCGGCGCCGCCAGCTCCGACGACGAGAACGTCGTACTCATGAGACTTGTACTCGCCCACTAGATGATTCTCCAGTCGGTCCAGACTCCCATCGAGCAGAGCCGGACGTAAACGTCCGCAAAGGTCACACCGACCAGGCTGATCCACGCCCAGAGCATGTGGCGCGAATTGAAGAAGCTGGAGCACCGGTAGGCGCCGAGCCGCGCGGGCGCGCAGGAAAGGCAATCCAGGTTTCCGCCGACGAGATGGCGGAAGGAATGGCACCCGAGCGTGTAGCCGCTCAGGAGAACGAGGTTCAGGGCCAGCACGAGCGTTCCCACGCCGATGCCGAATGTCGTCTTGTGCGAGACCGGATCCTCGAACCAGAGCGCCTTCCAGACATCCTGCGACAGGAAAACCAGGAAGAGGAGGGCGCAGTAAAGGAAGAAGCGGTGCGAGTTCTGGAGAATCAGCGGCAGGGAACGCTCTCCCCAGTACGACTTTCTAGGCTCGCCGACGCCGCAAGCCGGTGGGTCGGCCCAGAACGACTTGTAGTACGCGCCGCGATAGTAGTAGCACGTCATGCGGAACCCGGCGGGCGCCCAGAGGATCAGGAACGCGGGCGAGAAGGGCATCCAGGCGGGCCACCACCCGGGTTTGGGGCCGAACCAGGCGTGAGGGGATTCGCCGAAAACCTCCGGTGAATACAGCGGCGAGAGGTAGTTGCCGAAGACGTAGTGCGCGTTCTGAAATGCCGCCCAGTTCAGGTAGGCGAGCGCGGCGCTCAGTCCGAAAAACACCGCCACAGGCTGCACCCACCAAAGATCGCGTCTTGCCGTCTCGCCGAATGCAGGCTGCTTCAGCCCGGCCGTCGGTGACAAAGTCTGGGGCTCCACGGTTCCTCCCATGTCGGAGCGAAGATTCAAACCCAACCGGATTGCGTTGTCAAAATATCTCCCGACAATCCCAGGCTGATCGAACCGCGTCGCGCGACTCCCGTTGGCAGTTTGGGCCGGAAATCCGCGCTTCCCCGGCCCTATAATCTCCCCATGCGACGAGCCCTCGCCACCCTCGCCCTCCTCGCGCTTCCCGCCGCCGCTGAAGACGCCGAACGCCTCTGCCGCCGGCTGGGGTCGGAATCAGCCGTCGAGCGCGCTGAAGCAGTTGAGGCGCTTCGGAAATCCGGGCCTGAAGCGGATCCAGCCCTGGAGGCCGCTGCGGTGGCTGGCGTGACGTGGGCGGACCTGGCGCGATCGGTGCGCGAGGCGAGGAGATGGGACCCGGAAGGCAAAGTCCCCGACGTGGAACCGTTCGGCGGAATCGCTTCCGCCGATCCTGCCCAGCGGGAGGCCTCCTTCAGCCGACTCGCGTTCCTCGGCTCAACGCTCGCCGGTCCCGCGGTGCGGCGCATTCTCGACGCCGCGGCGCCCTCGGACCGCGCGGCCTACTTGCGTTCCCTGGGCGCCGGACCAGGTCGGGATCGCTGCTGGGCGAAAGAAGCGATCCGGGCGCTCCGGCATCCGCATCGCGATGTCCGCGCCGCCGCGGCCGGGATCCTCATGGCCCAGGCCGGCCGGGAACAGATCGGAGACATGAAAGTCGCGCTGGAGCTCGAGACCGAGCGCTCGATCCGATCCTCGATCTGGTACGCGCTCATCACCACATCGGGCGCTCCGGAACACCTTCCCGCGCTTCCCGTCGACTCCGAAGAATACTCGACGGTGCTCGGGTTGATGGCCAGCGGCCCCACTTCGGAAATGCGCGCGGCAGCCTGGAGCGCGGTTGCAAACCGAAGGCCGGCCGCGCTTCCAGGACTGTTCTGGGAAGAACCCGCCCGGCTTCAGAGCCTGATCGGGACCGCCTCTTACATCACCGAGATGCCCTCGGGATACTCGCCACGCGCAATGACACTCGACATTCGCTCACTTCTCGCCGACTCCGCACGCCCCCAGGCGCGGTCTTCGGCGGCGATAAACGATGACTTCTCGCCGGTCGAAATTGCCCGCGTCTCAACGTTCCTGTTCGACCCGGATCAGAACGTCCGCAGGTGCGCGCAGGCCGCGCTGGAACGCTGGGACCGCTCTAACCAGCAGATTTCGGAATCCGAGAGGCGCGAAGCGCTTGCCCGCCTCGGCGCGGCCGCCCGCACCCTGCTCGACTCAGCAGTCGGCGCAGGCGACCCGTCCAGCGCGGGCTGGGCGACAAAAGCGCTTCTGGCTGCCGGCAGGTCGTCCTCTTCGGCGGCGACGATCGCATACCAGGCGATCTGGATCGCCCGGGAAGCCGCGGGAGAATCGCTGCTTACGCTGGAAGAGGACAAGGAACTGGGCCCGGCGGCCAAACGGGTGAGGCGATTGCTGGCGTTCGGGATTTCGCCTCAGAGCGTAGGATTCGGAAGCGGCCTCGACGGCGCGCCGCGCGTCCGTTCCGGCTCGCTCCAGGGAATTGACCTCGATGCGTGGCGCGCACTATCCCTTTCGGAGGACGGAGAGGAAAAGCAACTCGCCGTGGCCCTGCTGGGCGACGCGTGGGACCGGCTTGACATGCGCGGAGAAGTCGTCGCCGACATCCGCAGGTTGGCCGAATCGCAGGATTCAGCGACGAACCTGGCGGCGATCGCTTTTCTTGCCGGCCAGGCCCCGGAGCAGCTTCCGCCGCGCGAAGAGGTCGATTACCGGGACGTCTGGAGTCGACCGAGATCCTACGTCATCTCCCGGCTGCGCCTCGCACTCGCGCCGGCAGGCATCCTCGACCGGCAGAAAACCTCTCTGTTCCTTTCTCACGGCGATCGGTCGCTTCTTCTTTCGGCCGTGCGGGCCGGGAGGTTTGACCAGCCGACCACGGAGATGGCCCTGACGATGCAGGGAGGAGAGGTCGGGCTTCTCCCGATCCTGATTTCACGGCTGGCAGACCTGGAGGCGCCTCCTAACGCACAGTGGTTCGGCGCGCTGGCTTCCTGTTCGCCCCAGGGCGCGCGCGTGGTCGCCGCCGTGGCGCGCGACGCGGACCGGAAAATCCGGCCGTTCGCGCTCGCTTCGCTCCTGTCGCGACCGTGGGCGGATCCCCTCGCGGAGCCGATCGCCGAGGCCCTGGCGTCCTCCGAAAACGCGGACGAACGAAAAGTCCTGCTCGAAGCGCTTCGAGCTTCTCCCGGCCGCAATCGCCTGCCCTGTTCGCCCCGCCTGGCGGACTCGATCGCAGCGCTGCTCCTGCGCCTCGCCCCTGAGCCTGGATCGCGGGCCGACATCGAGTCGCTCATTTCCACGCTGGGCGAATCGCTTTCGCGGGCAACGCCGGGCTCGCTCGCGGCCCTCGCGAAGGAACCGACCATTTCTGCGATCGCCCGCAACTACGGAATCGATTATTCGATATTGCCCCCAGTCGAGATGCAGGTCCTTTCCGGTGACCGTAATTCGCGGTACCGCGCCCTGTCCCGACTGCCCTGGCGGAGCCTCAAGTCCATCCGCCTCGCGACCCTGTCATGGCTGACCTGCGGCAACCTCAACGACTCCTCCGAAACCTGGATGCTCCAGCGCTCGGGAGAATTGGCGGACCTCGTGCTGCTGGCGTGGGCCGTGGACGACCCGGAGTCGCGCGACGAACTGATCCGGCTCCGACGTCTCGTCCGACGCTGGTATTACTCTCCCCCACCTCCCGCACCCGTTTCCTTGCGATTGCTTGAAGCTGAACCGCCGCCCGAATTCGACGGAAACTCCATGCTGCGTCGCAGAATCTCGACCGCACAGGCGACGTCGAAGGACCCCTCCCCGTCGTTTTTCTCGCTGTGCACCGCCGCGTTCCGGGGAAGTCCGGGAGACGAAGTCGCGCTCCAGGCCGTGATTCCGCGCCTTGGTCCCGACGCGATTCCACGACTCATCCCGCTTCTGAACGCTACGACTCCGGGCATCCGGCAAGTGGCGGCAAGGAGCCTCGGGCGGCTGGGCGCCATCGCGCCGCTATTCGCCGCGGCCGCATTGCGCGCTTCCCTGGAAGGTGAGACTCACCGTGCCGCCCGGTCGTCCAAGCTTGCGGCTCTCGTGCGGCTCAAGGATCCGTCCGGACTGGAAGCGCTGCGACCGATGGCTTCTTCGGCGGACGCGGACGACCGGTTGACCGCGCTGCGGGCGCTGGAACAGGCGCCCGGGGCCGAGGTCGCGACAATCCTCGCGACGCTGGCGGGCGACGACGACTTTCCGGTGCGCGAAGCCGCCCACTCCGCGCTTCAGCGAATGACGCGCCGCGAGTATCCGCCAGACAACGCACCGTGGGCAACGCGCGACTGGAAAGCCTGGATGGCCGCAAATCCCGGTGCGGAATTCCGTTTCGGCGAGAACGAGTGACCTCGATTCACTTCGCCGCTCCGAGGGTATACTCTCTCCCTGTGCGCGCCGTCTCGTTCGTGCTGCTCCTGCTCGTCCCGCTCACCGCTTCCGGCGAGGACTGGGAAGCGCGGTGCCGCGAACTTACGGGCGGAACTCCGGCGCTGCGCCGGGCGGCACAGAACGGGCTTCGTCGCGCCGTTCCAGAGGCCGCAGCGCCCCTCGCGGTTGCCGCCGCTTCCGACGACAGAGAACTCGCAAATGCGGCGGCGCTCGTTGTCGCGGCGCGCAAATGGGATCCGGATGCACTGCTGGTCGACCTGGAGCCGTTACGCGCGGTCGAGTCTGGTGGATTGCCCGAGGTCGCAGAGGCGGTGGCTCAGCTTGTCTCGTCGGGTTCCATGCGGACTGAAGAGGTTGTTGGCCGACTGATTGCGGCACGGACCGGTGAAGACGTCGCAAAACTCCTCGGCGTGCTCCTGGCGGCGCCTCCGCGGGATTCCGGCTGGGCCCGGGTCGCGGCGGGTCGGCTTCTCGACGGGAACCGCGAAGTCAGGCGCGCCGCTGCGAGGGTCATTCAGGCTCATGGAAACTGGCGCGAATCGGTCGACCTTCGCAGAGCGTTGACCCTGGAGAAAGATCCGTCCGTGCTGGCCGACCTCTGGCGGACGGCCGTCGAAATTGCGCGCGGGCCCGAAGACCTGCCGCTTCTTCCGGATGACCCTGAGCTGAGATTCGAAGTCCTGTCCATGATGGCGGGGGACAGGCGGCGTCCACGCATGGTGCAGGCAGCCTGGCAATCCTGGAACCGGCGGCGGCCCGCGATGACACCGGATGCGTTCGCGCAGGACGCCGCGCGGCTGGTGCGCCACGGAGGCCCGGGTGCGCTTGCGGAGGCGCTGACGGACTCGGACTGGTCGGGTGATCTGTCCCCTACGACGATGGAAGAGCTCTCCGGGTCGCCGTTGCGCCAGGCGAGATTGTCCGCGCTTCACCGCTCCTTCGACGGGGCGCCGGGATTCGCGCGCGCTGCGGCGCTCCTCGACGACCCTGACAACGAACTCCGTGAAAGGGCCGATGACTGGCTGACCGACAATCTCGATGCGTGGTGGGACGACGAGCCACGGGACCGGATACCGAAGTTCCAGAGGCTGGCGCGCGCCGCGCGCCTGGCCGTCGATTCCGGCCTCGGCCTCGGAACGCCTGAAGAAACCGCCTGGGCCGCAAGGGAAATTGTCACGGCCGGGAGAGCGAGCAGCGCCATGGCGACACTCGCGGTGGAAATGCTCGCTTCCATGGGTCCCGACGGACGGGACGCCTTGCTGGAGCTGGAGTCGGACCCGGACCTGGGCGCCGCCGCGGCCAACGCGCGACGGGTGATCGACCTGGAACTTTTCGGCGGCATCGACTACGAGGACGGGCTCGACTCGCGCCCCTGGCTCGACTGGTATGCGTTCCGAGTGCCCTGGAACAGGTGGAAGATGTTGTCCGGCTCAGACGATCCGGTCGACCGGTGGTACGCGGCGGCGCTCGTCGGAGGCGCGTGGGACGACATCAACCGACGGCAGGAAGTGCGCGAAATCGTGCGTGCCTTCACAGTCGATGAGGACGCGGACGTCGCGGAGAGCGCACGGGATTTCGCGCGATGGCAGGCGCCGGACCTCCTGCCGCAAGAAGACGACCTCCGGCCGGGAGAAGCATGGACGCGGCCGCGGGGATACACACTCGAGCGGCTGAGAAGAGCCGCGGATTCTCTCACACCCCTGAACGCGGACACGGCGCGCTCGATTTTCCAGCGCGGCGATAGGGCCCTGGTGATGAAGGCCGCTCACGCCGGCCGCTTCGCCACGGACGACCTGCGCGAGATGATGTTCGGCGCGGGGGAACCAGGACTTCTCCCCATGCTGGTACGCCGCTTCGAATCTCTCGAAGTCGCAAACTGGGCGGCGTGGTGCTCACAGGTTGCGGCCTGCGGTCCGGACGGCTGTCGCCTGCTCTCAGCCGTGGCCAGGTCCGCCGACATACCGGTCCGGGGATTCGCCATCGCCTCGCTTCTGGCCTGTCCCTGGGGAAGCGAATTTGCCGCGGGTGCGATTTCGGACCTGGCCGCGCAAACGGGAGAGCAGGCCGAAGAAGCGCTCGTGTACGCGGTACAAAACGGCGGTCTGGCGTGGCGCGCAACGCTGCCGCGCCCGGTCGCCGACGCACTCGTGCGCGCCGCCCTGCGCCTCGCCGCCGAGGGAAGTTCTCCCGACAGGGTCCGCCGCCTCGTGCAGAATTTCGGCTCACAGTCGCTTCGAGCCGCCACTCCGGAGCTCCTTCAATCTCTCGCCGCCGATCCTGGTGTCGCGGATGCGGCATCCGCGGCTCGAGCCTGGATCGGCGACCTTCCTGACATCAATGAGAAAGTCATGCGCGGCCCGACCTGGCATCGCAGCACGGCACTCGAGCTTCTCCCGGGAAACCGCGTCGTTCTCCTCCGCAGCCTGCTTCGGGCATGGATTCTCGCCGGCCACCACCGGGAACAGGTCGAGCCCTACCGTATCCGCGCCGGATGGGACGAACTCTGCGTCGCCATCCTCGACGAAGCCGCCTGGGACGAGCCGAACCGTGAGGCGCTCATGGACCTGCGATCCATGATCGGGCGCTATGCGTACGGAGCCGTGGGCCAGGAAGCGCCGCCCAGCCTGCGGCCTGCAGAAGCGCCGATCCCCGCCGAGTTCTGCGCACCGTCCTACGCCGACCGGCTTTCGGCGTCCTGGAGCTTTCGAACCGCGCCCACGTCGGAGGGATTCGCCAGACTCTCCGCCGCCGCGTTCCGCGGAGCTTCCGGGGACGAGGTCGCCATCGATGCCGTTTCCGCGCGCCTCGGCCCCGACGCGCTTCCAGACATCCTTCCCCTGCTTGGACGCCCCGATCCTCTCGTGCGCGCGGCCGCTGCGACGGCCGCGGGCCGCGCTGCCGGCCCCGCGAAAAACGTCGTCATCGCCGCACTTCTCTCCGCCCTGTGCACGGAGAAGGTCGACCACACCCGCCTCCGGATGGTCGCCGCTCTCGCGCGCTTTGGCGACCACGGGGCCCTCGCCATCCTGCAGGAACTTGCCGGCTCCGAAGACCCGGACCTCCGCCTGGCGGTCGCCCGCACCCTCCCGTACTCCCCCACCTTCGCCTCGGCCGCTATCCTCGCCCCGCTCGCCGACGACCAGGATGCGGTGGTCCGGGAGGAAGCGGTCGCCGGGCTGCAGACAATGACGCGCCGCGAGCATCGCTTCAGCGATCCACCCTTCGGCCGCGCGGCGAAGTGGATCGAGTGGCTCAAGGCGAATCCTGGCGCGCGACTGCACGACCCGCCGCCAAAGGAGCAGGATTACTACGACTTCTACGACTGGTAAGAGCGCGACGAAGATCCGGCGGGTCAGGCTCCGTCGGCCCCGTGCCTCTCAATTGAGAGATTTCAGTTTTGCGGGCCGACTCCGCCCGACCCGCCGGATCTTCG
>WSZJ01000047.1 GCA_009773755.1 Planctomycetota bacterium
CACCGCGACGCCGGCGCGCGGGCCGCCGCGGCCGCGGCGCTTGGCCGGATCGCGTGGGTCGGGGCCGTCCAGGGGCTCGTCCGGACAACGAAGGACCAGGACCTTCTGGTGAGGGCAGCAGCCATCGAGGCTCTCGGACACTTTTCGGGCATCGAGGCCGTGGATTGCCTGCTGAGACTCGTTTCCGGAAGCGACGCCGAGGCGGCGTTTACGGCGCTGTGGGCGCTCGAGGAGTGCGGAAGCCGGGATGCGAGGATCGTTGAAGCGGCGCGAGCCATTCTGGAATCCGGAAAGGCGCTCACGCTCCAGATGCAGGCGGCACACCTTCTGGGCGCACGGCGCGACGCTTCTGCGGTGAAGTCCCTGGTGCGGCTCCTGAAAAACCGCGAGTGGCGGCTTCGCTCGGCGGCGATCGAGGCCCTCGCGAAGATCCGGCACAAGGACGCGATTGAGCCGCTCATCGAGCGGCTGGACGCGGAGGAGGGGCGGCTGGCGTCCGACGTGGCGCGCGCGCTGGCGGCGATCACCGGTGCGGGCTTCGGACTCGACGCAAAAAAATGGCGCGAGTGGTGGAAGGCGCACAAAGACGGTTTTGAGCCGCCCGCGAATCCGCCCGTCGCGGAGCGGGGCGACGGGAACACCGAAGTTCTCTACCACGACATTCCGGTCGTCAGCAAGCGCATTGTGTTCGTGCTCGACGTCTCGTCGAGCATGGCCGAGCCGATGGGGATCAAGAATGTTCCCAGCGGCCCGGAAGGCGGCCCGGCGGGGAACACGCGGCTGGACTACTGCCGGTGGGAGCTCAAGAAAACCGTCCGCAAACTCCCCAGCGACGTCCGCTTCAACATCGTCACCTTCGGATCCGACGTCCACCCCTGGAAACCGGCGCTGACACCCGCGCTTCCCGCGGCGCGCAAGGAGGCCGAGGCGTTCATCGACAAGCAGGCGCCCGCCGGTTCCACGAATCTCTTTGACGCGCTTCAGTGCGCCTTCCTGGACCGGGACGCCGACACCTTCTACGTCCTCAGCGACGGCCAGCCGACGGAGGGCGGGATCACGAATCCCCGCGAGCTGCTCGCCTGGGTCCGCCGGATGAACGCTTCGAGATCCGTGGTCATCCACACTATCAGCGCAGGCGAGCTGACGGCAGTGACCGACAATCTGCTCGAGAAGATGGCGGCGGAGAACGGCGGAAGGAGCGTCGTTCTCAAATAATCGTGTCGTTTTCACAGCGCGGCCGAGCCGCAACCAAAGAGCATGCAGATGCCGCACAATTGGGAAAAGGCCTGCTGCGGCTGCGCAAGATCTCGCGAAGTCGGTGCCGAGAATCGCGCGCTATCTATTGCCCCGGCGGCCTGTGCCGAATCGAAGTCACTTTTAGCGGCCCCCCGTCCACCTTGAGCCTGAGCGGGCCGTCTCCGTCGCCCGCGCCTGCCGTCGCCTTCAGCGGTTTCGCGTCAAGCCGCGCCTCCACGTCGTTGCGCGTCGCGCGCAGCCACAGCGTGTGCCTGCCGCGAGGGACGTCCGTTTTCAGCACCCATTCGTTTTTCAGGCCGACCTGGATCTTGGCCGTCTGCTCCAGCGCGAATTCAATTTCGATTTCCACCGCAGGCCAGGAGGCCGTGGTGGCGAGCTCGGCGCCGACGATCAGTTCCCCGCCTTTTACGAAGGTCTTGTCCTTCTTCGCGAAGTTGTCGAGCGTCTTTCCGTCGAAGAGTTCCGACCACCCTGCGGGCCCCGGGCCTGGCCCCGGCCCCGGGCCCGGACCGGGTCCTGGCCCCGGACCGGGTCCCGGACCAGGCAGCGGCGGCCACGGATACGCCGGGCTCGCCTCCGCGTCCAGTCCGGGAATCTCCTGAAGCGTCACGTCGTCAACCGACGCTTCGCCTCCAAGAACGACGAATGCGATGTCGCCGGCCGAAACACTGTCGGGAGGGGCCATCTGGAAAAGCGCGAGCGACCCGTCGACGGTGCACCAGACGCAGCGCTCTGCCCCGACCAGGTCGACCTCGCGCCACTCCGCCGGCTTGTCGGACGGGAGCATGAATCGCAGCGCGCCGCCGCCCGGCCCGCCGCGCGCTTCCAGCATCAGGCTTCGCGAATCCCCGGCCCAGTACCTGAAGTGCAGCCGGAAATTCCGCGCGCCCGCAGTTCGAAGAACCGCTTCCTGCCTCGGGCCGGTTCCTTCCGACTTGCCGCGCAGGTGACCATCCCTTGCGGTCCACTTGCCTTCGCCGAACGTCTGGAAGGACCCGAGAGACTTGCCGTCGGACAGGATTTTTGCGGGGGAGGCGGCAGCGCGCGCGTCCGCGAGCGCAGTCCGGAAAGCAGCAAGGCGGCCCGCGGTTTCTTCGCCGAAATCGCCGGAGATTTCGATCCAGTCCCACTTCGCGACCGTGCCGCCCTCGGAATAGACTCCCGTCGGCCCGCCGAGCGGCTCGTCCACCGACACCTGCTGCAGTTTCTTGCCGTCGACTGCGATGTAGAGCTGCGGAACGCTCAACTCTTCAAGCCACATCTCCAGCACGATCGGCCGATTCTGCGCCGGCTGGCCGATGTCGTGATTCCCGCCGAGGGACTTGCCGGACGGCGCATCGGACCAGAGGTGTCTGCCTGCCGTGACCCACGCCGTGAAACCGCCGAGCATGACGCCGAAGCGGCCATCGGGGGCTTCGAGCAGGGTGACCTGTGCCCGGATTTTCACGATGTGGCCGATCGAACCGGTCCATCCCGCGAGCGCGTCCTTCGTCCAGAGCTGCGAATCGGTTCCCTCGGCGTTCTTCTCGAGGTGCGCTCCCCAGCCGCTGAGCTGGTCCAGGGGACCGCGCGGTGCGATCATCCAGTCGGTCGCTTCGGTGGCGCCGGAAAAGTGCCAGGTCCACTTTGTGCCGAATTTCGCATCCGCCACACCGTCGACGGCCCACGGGCCGCTGGCGGTCCCGGGCGTGAGTGGATTCTCCGGGCCGGTGTCCGCCGTGCCGGCAAGCATCCCGTTCAGGAACGCCAGCAGCTTCGCCGAATTCTGCGATTTTGCAGCCATCTCCAGCGACCGCTTCTGGTTTTTCTCGACCTCCTTCATCGCCCGTTCAAGGTCTTTTGCGTCGGGCGTGCCGGCCCTGTCCTGCTTCACGGGCGGAAAATAGAACCACCAGAAGAGCGCGATCGAGTCCTCGTCGCCGCCCGACTTGCGAACGATGTCCACGAGCGAAGCCGGGCGAATGTCGGTCAACGCGATCGCGGTCGTGATGACGGACGCGTTCGCGCGGAGGTTGACGGAGAAGCGACCGTCTTCGAGCACCGCGATCACCTTGACCGGCGTCTCGTATTTGAATGTGTCGACTTCCTTGCCGGCCGCGTTTTCCCAGAACGCGCCCCAGAACTGCTCGAGCCGCTCTGCGGACCACCGCAGGTCTGAAATCTCCTGCTCGTCCGAGCCGCCGGCCGCAACGTCGGTGTCGATCGCGGCGCGCGCCCCGGCGAAATCGAACCCGCCGATGGCGTCGCCGACGGCTTTGCGAAGAGCCGGCAGCCGGTCGCGCTTCCAGGAATCACGGACCGCCTGCGCAATGAGCCCTTCGATTCGCGCGATTTCTGCGTCGGCCTTTTCGGTGCATCGCTCGACGTGCCAGCCGTGCACGACCTTCCACGCCTCGATCGCCTTCGCGAGATCGCCCGACGCCTCGAGCGCCGCCGCAATCTCCCCGATCTCCTTCAGCCCTCCCTCGATGGAAGTCTCAATCCCCCCGGAACGAACTTCGCCAGCACCGCCAGCGCATCCCCCGGCCTCTCCGCCGCGAGCATCGGCTTGATTTCCTCGTCGACCTTCTTCCACGCCGCTTCCACCACAGGCGGATCGACCGGCTTCTTCACCGCGTCAACCGGCGGCCTCCCGGTCGTCGCCGCCTCAATCTCCTTGCGGATCCGCTCCTTGTCTTCCTCCGTCTTCGCGCTCGCAAGCTGGTCCCGCAACTCCTGCAGATTCTTCTCGTACTGCTCCCGCGCGGCGATCGCCATCCGGTCCCGTTCGGCAGCGGCGGCAGTCTCCGCATCGCGCAGTTTTCGGACCTCCGCTGCATTCACCTGCCCCCGCCAGATCACGATCCCCGCGACCAGCGCCACCGACAGTGCGGCGCCCACCGAGGCCACCAGCGCCGGCCGCTTCCTGGCCCAGCGCGCACCCTTTTCAATCGCCCCGCTTCGCCGCGCGGAGATCGGGTCTCCCTTGATGAAGCGGTCGAGGTCCGCCGCGAATTCTTCGCCGCTCTGGAAGCGTTTTTCCGGCGACTTGTCGAGCGCCTTCAGGCAGATCGTCTCGATGTCGGGCGGTACGCCGGTGACGAGCGTCGAGGGCGGCACGGGCTCGTCGTGGATGATCGCTTCGAGCATCGCGATCAGGTCCTTGCCGTCGAAGGGCGGCCGACCGGTGAGGCCTTCGAACAGCACGGCGCCCAGCGAGTAGAGATCGCTCCGTGCGTCGACGCGTGCGCCCTCGCCGCGGGCCTGCTCCGGCGACATGTACGAGGGCGTACCCATCACGGCGCCGCTCATCGTCAGCCGCGTCGACGATTCGATCTCGCGCGCGAGGCCGAAGTCCGACAGGTAAGGGACTCCTGCCGTCGTGACGAGAATGTTCTGTGGCTTGATGTCACGATGCACCAGCCCCTGTTTGTGCGCGTAGTCCATCGCGCGGGCGATCGTGGCCACAATCCCCGCCAGCTCCTTCACAGGGAGCGGGTTCGGCGCGAAGAGGGCGTTGAGCGGGCCGCCCTCGATGAAGTCCATCGTGAAATACGCCTTGCCCGCGTCCTCGCCGAGCTCGTGCACGGCGACGATGTTCGGGTGGCGCAGATTCGACACGACGCGGGCTTCCCTGAGGAAGCGCGCCTTGAGCTTGGCGTCGTCGCCATTCAGCAGCACTTTCACGGCGACCGTGCGCCGCAGTTCCTCCTGCACTCCCTGGTAGACGACTCCCATCCCGCCGCGGCCGAGTTCCCGGATCAGCGTGATGTTCCCGAGCTTCTGCTTCACCTTCGCAGCGGGCGGAGGCGAGCCGGCCGCGGGCATGACCTTGGTGCCGGAAACGGAGACGTCGTCGGAAACTTCGACCGGGCGCAGCACGCCCTGGCATTTTCCGCAGCGATAGAGGCGGTTGGGCGCCCAGGCGACGACATTGAAGCGCGCGCCGCAGGCTTCGCACTCGCCGATTTTCTTGCCCTGCCCCGCGAGCGCTTCCTGAACGTCCTTCGCCGCGCAGAGGCCGCGCTGGACGAGGAGTTCGCCGAGCCGCGCGGCGCGGCCTTCCATGATGAGGCGCTTTTGCTCGGCCAATGCAGCCGACAGCGCGGCCTCCGTGAGCTTGCCGGCCTCGACGAGCCTTTTCCCCAGTTGCTGGTCGTTCAGCATCGGTGGTGCGCCCGATTCTAGCACGGCGCTGTGGGTCTCCTTTGGCGCGGAATTGGCCCGGGAGAATCAACGCGCAGTCCGGTCAATAAGTACGTCGTTTCCCTTGCCCTTGCCCTTGCCCTTGCCCACCGTGCGACAATGACATGCCGGGTGGAAGCTGAGGCCCGAGGCATTGGTTCTTCGTGAGGCTTGCAAACAATGCGCGACCTTTCTTGTGAGAGGGCAAGGGCAAGGGAAACGGCCTGCTTGAAGAACTCTTCTCGCACTTGAGGCGTCAAAACTCCATGACCTGGTTGCGCGCCTTTGCCGCCCTCACCCTCACCGCCTCCGTCTTCGCCGAAACCCCGCTTCCCGAAGCCGCCGTCTCGATCCTCGAAAACGACGGGGAAGTCCGCGCTGCAGCGTTCTCCCCCGACGGCAAGGTCCTCGCCACCGCCGGCGAGCGCGGCGTCGTCCGGCTCTGGGACGGCGAATCGGGCGAAGGACTTCGCTCCCTCAAGGGACTTCCCGATCCCGTCTCGGCCGTTTCTTTCTCGCGCACAGGTAAATTCGTCGTCGCCTCCGACGACACCGGCGCGATCCGGCGCTGGGAGGCCGGTTCCGGTAAAGAGCGCAAGCCGGCATCCCTCCGCGCCGGCCTGCGCGCCCTCGCGCACGATCCGCGCAACGACCTTCTCGCCTGCGGCGGCGGCAACAGCCTCATGGAAGTCCTCGCGCTCCCGTCCTTCGATCGCGAGGAACGCTACAACATCGACAAGGCGGGATTCCTGATCGGAAACAACGAGGGAAATCTGGAAGCGCTCGCCTACAGCCGCGACGGCTACCTCCTCGGCGGATGCGGCGGCCCGAACCTCGCCGTCTTCGACATCGCTTCCGGCGACCGGCTGCTGCAGGTCACCGAAGCGGGCGCGGGCCTGCACGCCTTCGCCTTCTCCCCCGATCGCCAGCTCGCCGCCGCCGGCTGCGAAGACGGCCGCGTCCGCGTCTGGGAAATCGCTTCCGGCCTCGAACTCATCGCCATCACTTCCGGCAAGTCGCCGGTCCGCAGCATCGCCTTCTCGCGCGACGGCTCCTTCGTCGCCAGCGGGGCCGACGACGGGGTTGTGAGGTTCTGGGATCTGGAAGCGGGAGGCGAGGCGACGCCGCTGAAGGGGCACAAGAAGGGTGTGACGTGTGTTGCGGTATCGCCGGGGGGGAAGACGATTGCGACCGGAGGGCTCGACGGGATCGCCATCTTGTGGAAGGCGACAGTCGATCGTGACCCACCCACTCCACCCGACGAAGCGAAAACCGTGCGCCTCTGGGAAGACTTCGCTTCTCCGGATTCCGCCCGCGCCTGGCGCGCCGTCGTGCCGCTCGCGGCCGGTGGCGCGAAGACCGTGGCGTACGTTCGCGCGAAGCTCGACGCCCAGGCCGCGCCCGAACGCGTCGCGAGTCTGCTGAAGGATCTCGACGCCGAAGCCGCCGACACGCGTGACGCCGGACAAGCCGAGCTGGAGCGCCTCGGCCGCCTCGCCGAGAAGCCGGTGCGTGAAGCACTTGCCGCCGCCGCGTCCGCAGAACACCGCGGGCGCATCGAGGCCGTCATCGCGTCATGGGACGCTTTCGAGCGCCTCACGCCTCCCATCCGTCGCTGGCTGCGCGCCGTGACGGCGCTGGAGAAGATCGGCGGGGACGAAGCGCGAGCGGCGATCGAGGCGATTGCGAGGAATACGCCGAGCGCGACGGAGCGCGGGGCGGCCAAGCGGGCGTTGAAGCGGATGAAGGCGGGGAAGTAGGGGGGGGCTAAGCGCCGCCGGGGCCAGCCCGTGCGCGGGCAAGTCGTTCAGGGTCGTCGGGCTCCACGTGGACCAGCGCGTCCGCGACGCGAAGCCCGGAGTCGCGAAGGGCGTCCTTGACGCGATGCGCAATCCCGTGCCCCTCCCTCACCGGCATCGACCCATCGACGACGATGTGGATGTCCACGTAGAAATCGAAACCCATCTTGCGCAGGCGGCATTTCTCGACGGCGACGACTCCGGCGACGCCGCTTGCAACGCTGCGCACGCGACCCTCCAGCTCAAGGGGAGGCGCCGCGTCGGTGATTTCCATGACCGCGGGACGAGCGAGCCGCACGCCGTTGAAAGCGATGATCGCGGCGCCAAAGAGCGCTGCGATCTCATCCGCGGGCGGATAATTCCACCAGATTGCGAGGACGATTCCTATTCCCGCCGCGGCCGAAGTGACCGCGTCGCTCCTGTGGTGCCACGCATCCGCCTTCACCGCGCCGCTTCCCGATTCGTGTCCGGAGCGCCAGACGAAGCGAAAGAGTGTTTCCTTGATCACGATGACGGCGAGAAGGACGGCAAGCGTGTATTTCTCAGGAACGGGGTGGGGGATGAGGATGCCTCGGATGCTGGTGACGACGATGCCGCCGGCGGCGACGAGGAGGGCGAGGGAAACGGCGAGCGCGGCCAGGGGTTCGGCCTTGCCGTGGCCGTAGGGGTGATCCTCGTCCGGCGGTCTTTGAGCGACGCGCAGACCGCCGAGCACGATGAGGGACATTGCGATGTCGGAGGTCGACTCGATCGCGTCGGCGACGAGCGCGGCGCTGTTGCCGAGGATGCCGGCGAGGGCTTTGCCTGCGGCGAGAAGAGCATTGGCGAGAACGCCGACAAGCGTCGAGCGGATTCCGGCGCGGGCGGGGTGGGGGGAGCCGTTGCTCAACGCGAAGACGGTACGACCGGCGACGGGGAACCGCAAGCCGACGGGCTCATCGGAACTGTCGAAGAGCCGACAGAAGCTCCTCCACCTGTTTGATCGCCTCGGAGTTGTGGACGAGGATCAACACGCCGTTCTTGAGGCTCATGGAGGCCCCCTCTTCCCACCATACTTGTCCGGTGGATTTCCAGATGAGGTCGACGAATTTGTCCGGGTGACTCCAGGCGCGATCCTTCGCATCGTCGAAGACCACGCATTCGGCCTCTTCGCGTTCCCGCTCGTGTTCCTCAGGGAACAGATCCGGCCCCGGAAAATCCGGTATCTTCATCAAAAGGTCCCTGACGTCGATTTCGACCCGCTTCCTCTCGCGACCGTGCTCCTCATTCGTTTCAACGAGGAGCGTCCCGTCCTTCGATGAAATGGACAAATCGAGAAGTCCGGAAATGAATCTGAGGACTGATTTGAGCGGAAGGTCGTCGAGCTTCAGCTCGATTTTCATACCTCCGTCCGCGAGTTCGTCGCGGACGCCCTCGGAGAGCACGAATTCCACTCCGCCGGTCGCGCCAAGGAACTGAAGGACTTCGTCAAGAGGCGCCTTCTTGAAATTGACGCTCACGTTCAGTTTATCGAGAGGATCTTCGACCGGCAGCGGGGCTTCCGGAGGGTCGTCCGGTTGCACTTCAGCGTCTTCGGCAAGCGATGAAAGAGCGATGAGTAGTGCGATGAGGGTTGGGAGGAGGAGGCGCATTGCGGGACTCCAGGATGAAATTGTCGGGTGCCGGGGGAGGGGAGAGGAGGTCAAGCGGGAAGCGCCGGATTGTCGTTCTGTCGGCGATGAGTACAACGGCTCAGTCGTTTCAGTTCGGCAATGTCTCCGCGAACGAGGGCTTCCTTTTTCGCGCGAGTCCAGCCCTTGATCTGGGTTTCGCGAAAAGCTGCGGATCTCGCTGAAGAATGAATCTCGCGCCAAACGAGGGTGACGGGCAGGCGACTTGCGGTGAACTGGCAACCACGGCCCGCGGCGTGACGGGACAGGCGGGCGGAGAGATTGGAGGCGCGGCCGATGTAGAGAGAGCGGTCGGCGCAGCGGAGGATGTAGACGGTGAAGGGGCGGGGCATGGGAGAAGGCTAGGGAAGTCGATGCGAGGGCGCAATCCGTTGGCGGCGGAAGTTGCGGCTCCCTGCGAAATATCACGGGCACTCGGTTTTTTCAATTGGTGAGGGCCCTTCGACTCGCGTCCGATGCGCCTTCGGCGCCTCGGCGCTCGCTCAGGGCATTCGACTCGCCGAGAGAGGCCTCTCTTTGCAGGAGGCTCCTGCCATGAGCGAGCCGTTATCGGCCCGCCAGGGCCGATAACGGCGAGTCGAATGGAGGCGGCGGGAATCGAACCCGCGTCCCAGAGAGCTTCAACCGGCACATCTCCGTGCGCACTCTGTGTTTTGTCGTCGCAACCGGAAGCGCCCGCAGAGAGGCTCTTCCGGCCGCCAGGTCCGTTTCTCCGTGGGCGCAGGGTAGTGGACCGGACACCCATTGCTCTACCTCACGCGCGGCGCTCCGTCCGGCCGGGCCGTCACCTTTTCAGGCGACGCACCTGCGCAAGGGTGGCCGGAAGAACGTGACAGCACTTAAGCTGCCAGGTTGTACGCGGGAGTCGCGTGTACAAATGTGCCCAAGGTTTAACGAGGCCGATGGGCGTCCTCGGCACGCAGTACCGGCATCCACGCCCCGGTCGAGACCATGGCGCCCCCGAGATTTCAAGGGAGGTCAGAACGGTGGTGGAGCCTGAAAATGCAGGCTCCAGTTGTCAGAGAACTGCAGACATCATACCGCCTGCGAGGGGGAGGTTCCCTCAGAACCGGCGGCCGGCTCCCTCTTCCCGGAATCGACCGGAGTTTCGGTCGGCGCTGCGGCAGGTACGGTCGGAATCTCCGATGCGGGCGCCGGTGCCGCGGGCGATGTCGGCGGTGCGGGAGCCGCAGGGGCGGCAGGCGCTTCCTTTTGCTTCGCCAGCAGGTCGCGGATCTCGCCGAGCCGGTCGAATACCTGGAAGTACAGCAGCGCGCTCTCACACATCACTCGCCAGAGAAGCATGAAGATCACCGTCGATACAGGCCCGACGACGAGAGTCGCCAATCCCGACAGCACGTCCCCGTGACGCGCGGTCATGATCACCACCGCGGCGATGACGGAGCCCAGCCCGTAGAGCACGAGCAGCCCCTCGCCCAGCCAGAACAGCAGCTTCACGATCGACGGCGTGATCATGCGCTTGAAATTCAGGAACTCGCCGATCGCGCTCGGCTTCGACGGCCCGGCGGGCGCCGACGGTTTCGGAGCCGCCTTCTCCGTCTTCACCGAAGACTTCTCGGTTTTCGAAGTTCCCTTTTCCAGCGCGTCCTTTCGAAAGCGCCCCGTCCGGCGCGTCGTCGGTGAAGCGGCCGCAGGCGGCGGCGCCTCCGCCGGGGCTTCCGGCTTCGGTTCCTCCGCGGCCTTCGTTTCCTCGGGCGGCGCCGCCGGGGCCGGATCGCTTTCGCCGATCGGCTCCTTTGGCGGAAGGGCACCCGGGCCTTCGCTCGTCTCTACTTCCGGGGAAGTATTCCGCGCCGGGGCGGCCGGCTCCGCGGGCGGCGCCGCTTCCTCGATTGGCGCCGACGCCGCTTCATCCTCCAGCGCAGGTATTTGAACGACCTCGTTGCACTTCGGGCATCGCGCCTTGCGCCCGGCTAGTTTGTCGGGGGCTTTGAAGCGAAAACCGCACTTACACGTGGTGATGATGGGCACGGGGCCGCGAGGATACTAGACTGGTGGCGGCAGCGTTAGTATCCAGACAGGCAGCCTCATGACTCGCATCTCCGGTTGGCAGACCCCGCGCGTGGCTCAGGATGGGAAGAAGAACGGGGAAGCGGTGACGCAGGGAAGTCCTGCATCTCGCGTAGGGGCGTCTTCGCGGCCCGCTCACGTCTCGCCGTCGCTTCGGACCGGCTCGGCCCCGCCCGCCGTGCAGCCGAGCTTCGAGCTCAAGTTTCTCCTCGCCGAGAATGTTGCCGGAGCCGTCGAGTCCTGGGCCCGCGCTTCCTTGCAGCCCGACCCTCACGGTGTCCCCGCGCTCGCCGGCGCCTACGGGATCACGACGCTGTACCTCGACACTCCGCGCTTCGACGTGTTCCACCGCGCGCCGGAACTGGAGGGAGCGAAGCTGCGGCTGCGGAGCTATGGCGCGGGAGGACTGGTGTACCTGGAGAGGAAAAAGCGGCAGGGGAACCGCGTCGAGAAGCGGCGCACGGCGGAATCGGAGGGGGAGATCGGGAAGATCGAGTCCGCGCCGGCGGCCGGAGGACCCGGGGAGTGGTTCCGCGCGGAGGTCCTGGCCCGCTCATTCCGGCCGGCGTGCCTTCTGACCTACCTGCGGACCGCCTTCTTCGGAACTGCGGACCACGGCGGGTTCCGGCTGACGCTGGACCGCGCGATCGTGTGCGCCCGTGCCTCCAGCTGGGCGGTCGCTCCCATTGGCGCCGGATCCGGCGCGCGCCTCGCCGAAGGCGGGGTCGTCTGCGAACTCAAGTTCCGCACGGCGATGCCGCTTCCATTCAAGGAACTCGTCGCTCGCCTCGGATTGGCGACCTCGCCCGTCTCGAAATACCGCCAGGCCTGCGTGGCGACAGGCCTCGCCGGGGAAAGGACCTAGCGCGATGCCGGATTGGATGCGCGATCTGATGCAAGGGGCTGGAAGCGCGATCCCGGTTCACATGGCGGCGCTGCGGCTCCTGGTGTCGGTCGTCACGGGACTCGCGATTGCGTGGGTCTTCCGTCGCTGCGTGAACCGGCCCCAGGGGTCGACGGATTCCTTCTCCATGGCGCTCGTCCTCATCTGCACCCTGGTCGCGATGACCGCCATGGTCATCGGCGACAACGTCGCCCGCGCATTCAGTCTCGTCGGCGCCCTCGCGATCGTCCGCTTCCGCACCGACGTCGAAGATACGCGCGACACGGCGTTCGTGATCTTCGCCGTCGTGGCCGGAATGGCCGCCGGCGTCGGCAACTGGGGACTTTGCGCCGTCGGTGTTCCCATTGTCGGCGTCGTCGCGCTCGCGCGGGCCGGAGCTTCCCGCGCCGCGGTTTCGGCGGATGCGTTCTCCGGCGGCGGCCCGGCGCAGCCGCTTCTCGTCCGCATCGGCGTGGGCGACGATCCGAAGGCGGAACTGGAGCCGGCGATGAAGCGCCACCTTGAAGTTCAGCGACTCGTCCGGGCCGCGACCGCCCGCCAGGGCGCGGCGCTCGAACTGACCTATTCGGTTCGGCTTCGCGCGGGAAGCGATGCGGTACCTCTGGTGCGCGAGCTGAACGCGGTGAAAGGAGTGCAGCATGTCGAGCTGGGCGAAGCTTAGCCGCTGCGCCCTCGCCGCGGTTTTCCTCGCGGCCGGAGCCGCGCATGCGCAATCCGGCAAGGACAAGCCGGACGAGAGCGACCCGTTTTTCCGCGGCGGCGGCATCCCGCGCCTCGTCATCGAGCTCGACGACGCGGCCTGCGAGGCGCTTCGCAAAGACGGGCGCAAGGATGTGGGGGGAAAGCTCCGCGAAAACGACCGCACCACCTGGGAAGAAGTGAAATTCAAGCTCAAGGGCGCCGCCGGTTCGTATCGCGAGTTCGACGACACCCCTTCGTTCACGGTCATCATGGACAAGGGTGACGACGACCAGAAATTCCACAGCCTCCGCAGATTTCAGCTCAACAAGTCGCCGCAGGACGACACCTACCTGCACGAGCTGCTCGCGTCCGACATCTATCGCGCGGCCGGCATTCTCGCTCCTCGCGTCACCCATGCCCGCGTCTGGATCAACAAGCGCGACATGGGCCTCTACGTCGTCAAGGAGGGCTACGACCGCACCCTGATCAAGCGAGGCTTCGACAAGTCCGGCGGAAACCTCTACGACGGCGGCTTCTGCCAGGACATCAACGCCGAGCTCCAGAGAGACGACGGAAGCGGCCCCCGCGAGCGCGAAGACCTGAAGGCGCTTCTCAAGATCTGCACCGAGCCCGACCTTGTGAAGCGCTGGGCGAAGGTCCCCGAAGTCATCGACGTCAAGACCTTCATCACGTTCATGGCCATCGAGCAGATGCTCTGCCACTGGGACGGCTACTGCCTCAACCGCAACAACTACCGGCTGTACTTCGACCCGGCGACGAAGAAGGCCGTCTTCCTGCCCCACGGCATGGACCAGCTTTTCCAGGACTCCGATTTTTCAATTCTCGACAACCCGCCCGCGATCGTCGCCAACGCCGTCATGAAGAATCCGGTCTGGCGCGCGGACTATCGCAAGCGCGTCGGCGAGCTGCTGCCTCTGTTCAATGCCGACAAACTCAAAAAGCGCGTCGACGAAGTTGCGAAGCGGCTCCAGCCCGTCCTCGAGGCGTACAACAAGGATGCGGCGAGGGCGCACGACGCGGCCGTGAACGGTCTGAAGCAGCGGCTCGAGGCGCGCGAAAAGAGCCTGAAGGAGCAGAAGGGGCAGCCCGACCCGCGGCCGCTGGTTTTCCAGCCGGACCAGCCCGTGCGACTGCTGAAGTGGCGCACGAACTCGGAATGCGAAGACGCTTCGCTGACCACCGAGAAGGACAACGGCGTCGACCTGATGAAGATCGCGACGGGAAACAGCGGCCGCTGCATCGCCTCCTGGCGCCGCGGAGTGCTTGTCCCGAAAGGAAAGTACCGTTTTCGCGCCGTCATCGGCTCGAAGGACGTGGCCGCGCTTGAGGGAGACACCGATGCGCCCGGCGTGGGCGCCGGCCTGCGGCTGTCCGACGGGAAGCGAGAAAACTCGGTCGTCGGTTCGAGCGACTACAAGCTGGTCGAGCTGGACTTCGAGGTCACGGAGGAGGCCGCCGACGTCGAGCTGGTCGTGGAGCTCCGTTCAAGCAAGGGGTTCATTGCGATCAAGGCGGAGTCGTTGACGTTGACACTGGTTTCGAAGAAATGAGGGCAGCGGGTAGTAGGTAGTGGGTAGGAGGTAGTAACGGCCACTTCCTCGGCTGCCGTTTCTACCCACTACCCACTACCCACTACTCACTTCCTGGAACTCGCGCGCTGGATGTCCCTCACCGCGTCTCGCTTCTTCATGTCATCCCGCTTATCGAACAGCTTCTTGCCGCGCCCGACGCCGATCTCCATCTTCGCGAGGCCGCGCCGGAACAGCAGCGCCAGCGGCACGATCGTCAGCCCCTTCTCCATGAGCTGCACCTGCAATTTCCGGATCTCGGACTTCTTGAGCAGCAGCTTGCGGACGCGCTTCGGCTCGTGGTTCAGGATGTTCGCGAACGGGTACTTGGCGATCTCCATTCCGTAGAGCCACGCCTCGCCGTCCTCCACCCGCGCGAACGCGTCCGTGATGTTCGCGTTCCCGTCGCGGATCGACTTGACCTCGCTTCCCGTCAGCACGAGCCCCGCTTCCAGCGAGTCGATGATGTGGTACTCGAATCGCGCCTTCTTGTTGCGCGTGACGATCTTGACGTCATTGGGCATCTCGGGGGGCTTGCGGGGGGCCATGGGGGGATTGTATGCGGGCGGGCTACTCCGGCGCGGGAGCATCCCGAAGGCCTTTCACCGCGACGCCCAGCCCGGCGAGGGACATCGCGCCCATGGTGAGCAGCGGGATTCCGTCCCCCCAGCCCATGCGGACGCCGAACATCGAGGCGCCGGCGGTGTAGAGGATCGCGAGGAGAATCGCGGGAAGCGCGCCGGTCAGCGCCACCGCGAAGCGCGCCCAGCGTTTCGGCGCCGTCGAGACGAGCGGAATTACGGCGCCCGGCAGCCAGCAGGCGAGGAGCACGAGCGGCTGGAAGCGGATCGCGACGCTGAGACAGGGGAGCGCCGCGAATCCGACGGCGATCGACAGAACGCGGTCGGAGCGGCGCCTCCAGATCGCCAGCGCCGCGCACGCGACCATCGGCCCGAGCGCGGCCAGCGTGAGGAGCCGTTGCGGGAACAGCAGCGAGCCGGCGAGAAAATAGTCGCGGCCGTCCTCGCGGGAGGGCGGCATGTCGTCGAGCGCAAGCACCGCGCTCTCGAGGATGCGGCCGCTCGAATGGAGCGCTTCCGCCGACAGCTTGTCAGGAGTGTCCGAATCCTTGTGGTAGTGCGGGTAGAAATGCGACAGCGACGAGCGCGACAGGAAGAGGGCGGGAACGCCCTTCTGCGCAAAAAAAACATCGTCGCTTCCCGTTCCTGCCGAGCAGGTCCGCGTGAAGGCCTGGGCCAGCAGCGGGAAGCGCGGGTCGCCGAGCGGCAGAGGCTCGGGGGAAGCGGCCGCCATCCTCGCCGGCATGGTCCCGGGGACGTACCGCTTCGCCACCGCCGCGTAATTTCGCGGCACGGCGTGCATGACGGGGGAGCCGCCGGGCCACGCGAGCATCTCGAGGCCGATGCACGCGTCGGTCATTTCGACGCGCTCCTTGCCGAGATCGAACAGCAGCATCTCCGCGCCGGCGCCGCCCGACTCTTCGGCGTCGGTCGCGCACAGGATTACGGAATGTCGAAGCTGAACGCCCTTCAGCGCTCTCGCCAGCTCGAACAGGGCCGCGACGGAGGAGGCGTTGTCCTCCGCGCCCGGCGCGCCGGGGACGGTGTCGTGGTGGCCGAGGATCACGAGGAAGCGGCTGGTGGAGCCGGGGAACATCGCGAGCGTGTTGACCACCGGGTCGCCGCGGACGTAACCCGAGGAGACGCGCGCGGCGACGCCGTCCTTCTCAAACCGGTCGCAGATCCACTTCGCGACGTCCCGCGAGCGGCTGGACCGCGTCGGCCGCGGGCCGAAGGCGCCGACGAACGCCTCGAGGTCGGCGAAAGCGCGCTTCCCGTCGAAATGAAGCTCCCGGGGCGCGGGTTCCGGCGCCTGGGCGGCCGCCGCGATGACGGCCACCAGGAGGGTGGCGAGCGGAATTGCGGAGAGCCAGCCTTCGCGTCGCATGCGCGGAGATGTTACACGGAGCCGATCGAGAAGGGGTGAGAGCGCGAACACGCGAAGGCCACCACTCCACGAATCCCGGCTTCACCTTCCCGCCGATTTCCGCGCCGCCCCCCTGGCCCGCGGCAGCAGCACGTTGTTCTCTTTGTGCACGTGGTGGTGCGTATCCGCTTCCAGCGCCGCCAGCCCCGACAGCATCGCCCTGTACGTCGGGCAGGCGTCCGCCGGCGCGCGATAGCTGTTCGTGATCCGGCGGATCGCGTGGAGCGAGTCGCCGACCTTCTTGTGCTCGTCCTCGAGCTCGCACATGGCGGACTCGGGAAGCGGGACGCCCGCTTCCATGCGCCGGATCGCGGGGAAGACGATGTCTTCTTCCTTCGCGAGGTGCGTTTCCAGCTCCATTTTCAGCTTCGAGAAGATCTCGCGGACTTCCCAGATCTCCGAGTGGCGTTCGCCGTGGACCTGGGCGACTTTGTCGACTTTCATCTGAAGCGCCGGCAGGGCGTGCCGCAGGTAGACGTGGTGCGTGCCGACGATGTGGTCCATCAGGTCGCGCAGCGGCGCCTTTCGCCAGTCGACGACGGCGGCGGCGGGCGGCGGCGTGGCGTCGTTGCGCTCCAGGGCGCGGACGACGTCGGGAAGCGAGGTCTTCGAATCGCGGCACGCGTCGCGGAGCGATTTGCGCCCGCCGCAGCAGAAATCGAGGCCGAATTTCTCCAGGATGTCGCCGCGGGATTCGCGTTCGATGACGAGGTCGGCGAGGGAGCGGGCAGGGTCGACGGTGGCGTTCATGGGAGGTACCTCCGGGGGACTTCTCCATGCTCCGGCAACCGCCGTGCCGTCCGGCAGATGATTTCGCGGCCCGCCCCGCGCGCGCTTCGAGGAAATCCGCGCAGCCATTGAGTCAGGATGCGCACTGGATCTCAAAACAAACCGGGCCTCCATCGCGGAGGCCCGGGAATTGTCGTCAGAGGGCTGGCAGCTACTTCTCGGCCACTTCCGGCGTTCCTTCCTTCAGGAAAACGTAGTAGAGCCGTCCTTCGTCGCTCGTGGAACCCGCCATCCACTCGGCGTCCAGCCCCGTTCCCATGAACACGTCGGCGCGTCCGGCGCTCCGGATACCGCCGCCGGTGTCCTGGTCCATCAGGAACTGAGCGAACGGCCGGCTGCCGCCGCGCTCGGGGCCAACCATCGACGGAATCGTCCCGACCAGGAACGCCACGCCGCCGCGCGGAAAGACGCTCTTGTCCGTCGCGATCGACCGGAACGGCGTGACCTTCACGCCGAGCGACCCGAACGGCCCGCCTTCGGCCTCCCGGAAAAACACGTAGCAGTCGTTGACCTGCAGGTAGCGGTTCAGGTCCTCGGGGTGGTCCTTGAAGTGCTGCCGGATCGCGCGCAGGCACAGGTTTTTCTTTTCGAGCTTCTTGTCCCTGATGAGCGCCTTGCCGATCGAACCGTACGAGTACTCGGTCTTGCCCGCATACCCGATCTGGAACACCGACCCGTCCTCAAGCTTCAGGCGCGCGGAACCCTGCACCTGGATGACATACACGTCCATCGGGTCGGCGAGCCACGCGATTTCCAGCCCGCGACCCGCGATGCATCCCCCGTCGAAATCAACCCGCCGAGGGCTCCGCCCGATCGAACCGTCCTCGCGCCGCCACCCGATCGGAAATCCTTCTTCATCTTTCACCAGCTCGTCCGGACGGCCGTATAGAGGGAAGCGGAACTGGTCCGTTCGAGTGAGCGAAGCGTCGTAAATCGGCTCGCAATACCCGGTGAACAACATCTCACCCGAGCCGTCCCACCCGACCGACCGGTACACGTCGAACTCCGCGGTGATGCGCGAATTCAGCTCCGCGCCTGAACTGCACGTCTGCACCAGCTCCTTCATCGCGTGCAGGCTCGCCACCGCCCGATCGTGCGAGATGTCGAGGTACGGGAAATACTTCTGCGACGACGGCTTCCCGTAGTACGAGAGGCTGTAGTCGATCGCCGCCATCAGCGACTCCCGGTCGCTCCACCCCGCCGAAAAATCAGGGTACTGCGAGGGATCCGTGATCTTCTCAAGCGCCATCTTCCCGGGGGGAAGCGGACGCGAGTAGTCCTTGTCGGTCGAAGAGCAGCCGGCGAGCAAGCCGGCAACGATCATGGCGTAGGCGATGCGCATGGCACCCTCCGAATGAAGTGTCTCCGGAGATTCTTCGGCCGGACCGAGGCCCGGGCTTGAGGCTTAGCAGCCTCCAGGCCGAGAGTAGAAGTTGAACAAGAACATGACCGGAAAGTCGCGACGACCTCTGAGCGCTGCCGCAGATATCTCACGACAGTCTCCCAATTATTGACCCTCGGGCGTCCGGGAGGAAAATGACCACCAAATCCACCTAATCGGAGACACGTGCATGCCCGTCCTCGCGATCTTCACTTCCAATGCCATCACCAAGAAGCAGTACGACGCGCTTCGCCCCGTCGTGAAATGGGAAACAGAATTTCCGCTCGGCGCGTGCGTGCACACTTGCGCGTTCGACGAGAAGAACGGGATGCACGTCGTCGATGTCTGGGCTTCGGAGGAAGAACTGAGCCGGTTCTTCGAGACGAGGCTGCTGCCCGCGATGAAGAAACTGGGAATCACGCCCCCGCAGGCGAAGATCCTGCCGCTGCACAACGCAAATGTATTCGCGGCGGCGGACAGATTCCGCGCGAAGAAGTAGCTAAACCAGCGCGGACTCGAGCGCTTTTTTCCAGATCGGGTACAGCGCGGCCACCGAGTAGCGCTCCTCGGCCCGCTTTCGCGCCTTGCGGCCCATGTCGGCCCTAAGCGCGGGGTCCATGAGCAGCCGGACAAGCGCCTCTTCCCATTCCTCTGTGGAGCGCACGCAGTACCCGCACCCTTCGTCGAGCACGTCGGCATTCACGCCGACCGGGCTCGCGAGGCTCGGCAGCCCGCAGGCCATGTACTGGAGCAGCTTGAAGCCGCATTTCCCCTTGGACCAGGAGTCGTCGGGAAGCGGCATGAGCCCGATGTCGGCGCTTTGGACCGACTTGATTTCGGCGTCCTCGTGCCAGCGGACGTATTGACAACCGGGGAAGAAGTCGTCCGGGGGGGGACGGTCGCAGACGATGCGGAGGGCCATGCGCGGGGCGCGTTCCCTGGCGCGGGTGAGCGCGGAGGCGATCGGCTTGAGCATCGGCAGATTGCCGGAAGTCCCGGTCCAGACGACGACGAGCGGGCGATCGCGCCCGTCGGGCATGGAGTCCGGCTTCGCCCAGTCGGGAGTCCAGGCGTGGGTGTCGATCGGCGTCGGAATGAGGTGGGCGTTGGGATTGTGGGGAAGCGTCCACTCGAGGAGCCACTGGTTCCCGGCTATGACGGCACGAGAGCCGCGCATGACCTCCGCGATCGGGTTCGGCTCGCGATTGCCGTACTTGAGGAAGACGGCGTCGTCGAGGTCGTAGATGATGTTTTTATTTCTCGAAGCGAGCCGGCGCTCGAGCCGCGGGGACATGTAGGGCATGAGTTCGCGCTCGACATAGACGAGATTGAACGAGGCGGCGTCGCGCATCGACCGCTTCTGGTGCGCGACTTTCTTTGCGAGCGCGCGGAATCTCCGAAGCTTCCCGAAGAACCCGGACCCATCCGGCCAGTCGTACATCGGGGGCTCGCACGGGCGAACGACGGCGTCCCATCCGTCGGCGCGCAGACGAGGGAGGTACTGGTGCACGCGAAAACGCGAGGCCGGGGTGGTCTTGCCGCCGGTGAGGAAGAGGATGCGAGTGGGCATTTGGGCGCCGCAGGGGCTGCCTCAACATACGCGAATCGCGGAGGGAGCGGGCGGGCGGGCAAAAAATAGCTCTGGCAACAGAGATCTCAGCGCGGCAGCGGCGCAACCGGGAGCTTGCGGATGCCGCATGCCCGGGAGAAGGCCTGCTGCGGGGATCGCCCCGCACTTAACGGCAACCACAGAGGACACAGAGAACATCAAGAATCTTTTTTTCTCTGTGCTCTCTGTGGTTGACGTTGTGATCGCGCTTCTACTCCTCGACCACCCACTTCTTCCAGTCCCGCTCCAGCTGTTCGATAGTGAAATTGGTCCACGCCTTCGCCCGTGCCTTCCCATCGTCTTTCGTCTCGCGCAGCGCTTCGAGATATCCCACCACGCTTCCCCGATACCTCGCGTCGTTCAGCAGGAAATGCACGACGGACCACCCGAGGCCGTAACTCGGCTCCAGGTCATAGAACTCGTCGCGCGACATCGCGAACATCTTCACCAGCCCCGGAGCGCCTCCCCCGGCGACCGCGTCGCGTGCCTGGTCCCGGCGCCCCTCGTTTTCCTTCAGGACAAACCGGCCGCCCGGGCCGAAGGAGCCGGGGTAGAAAATTTCGCCGAGCCCTTCGTCCATCCAGATCGGGATGTGGACTCCTTTGCCCAGCACGTCCCTCAGGTACTGGTGCGTCGCTTCGTGGTAGAGCACATGAAAGGTCCGCTCGGGGGCGCGCTCGTCCATGTGCGCGACCAGCTCGCGCTGCGCCGGGCTGAAGTACGCCTCCGCTCCCCTCACGCCGTTCAGCGCGGCGTACGCCTCAAACTCGCGCTCGTTGCCGAAGATCCGCACGTCCAGCTCGCGCCGCGTCGCCCCCGGCAACTCGAGCGGAAGAACGCGCCGCAGCTCGACGGAAATCGCCTCGAGATGCCGTCCGACCTCCGCTGCGAAATCGTCGTCCCCCGAATACCGGATCCGGTAGTGCTGCGTCTCCCTCGCTTTCCAGCCGGGCGGTATCCGAAGCGGCGCATCGGGATCGGGGCGCGACCACGCCCACGTGCCGGTCGCCGCGATGACCGCCGCGTCCGTCGTGTCCGCCCCGCCCGCCAGCAGCATCGCCGCGAAGCGCTTCCCGTCCTGCATCAGCGCGCCGAACGCCTTGCCGCCCTCCACCTTTGCCGAGAACGACGACGCGCTTCCGAGATCCCGCCGCTCCGACACTTCAAATCCCTTCCAGGTTTCCTGCATCCCGCGCTCGAACGCCTTCTGCGCTTCTTCCAGGCTCGCGGCGCGCACAAAAAAAACATCGAGGCGCGCGAGGGTGCCGTCGGCGGCGGGGCGGGAGGCCTGGAAGCGCACGAGGGGGGTGAGGGGGGAGTCGGAGGGCTCGGCGTCGTCGGGGACGGGGGGGGTGGGGACCTCGGTCCATCCGTCGGGCGACGGAAACGCGACGCCGGCGCGCGGATCGTCGAACATCGGGCCCGCGGCGGCAGCCGATATAAGGAGGACGGTGGCGAGGAGCGTTTTCATGGTCAGTTCGGCGTGTCCCTCTACATTACCAGCGCGTGGCTCCCTTGAATTCTAAACCCGAAACCCAGCCAAGAGTTGCGATCCGCGACGGCCTGCTTCATTTCAACGGCCGGGCGGTCGTGCCGTTTGGCGGGGAAGTGCAGTATTTCCGGAACCGGGACCCGCACGGGGATCCGGAGCGGACGCACGAGATCTGGCAGGAAACGCTCGACCGGATGGCGGCCGCGGGGATGAACCACGTGACGACCTATATCCCGTGGGACTGGCACGAGGAGGAGGAGGGGAAGTTCCGGTGGGACGGAGACCGGGACCTCGACAAGTTCCTCGCGCTGGCGTATGCGCGGGGGTTCATCGTCGGGCTGAAGCCGGGGCCCTTCATCACGGCGGAATGGCCGCGCGGATTCGGGTCGTTCGGCGCGGTGCCGTCGTGGTTCCGGAAGCGGCACCCCGGGGCGCTGGCGCGGACGTCGGCCGGGCGGGCGTGGACGTTCGACCCGCTCGGGGGGCGTGACCAGACTCAGCCGCGCTACGACGCGCCGGAGTTTCTCGCGGCGACGAAGAAGTGGTTCTCCGCGCTTGCGCCGCTGATCCGGCGGTACGTGGTCGAGCGGCCGTGCGTCGCGATCCTGCAACTCGACAATGAGACGAATCTCTGGTGGACGGACCTCGCGCACGTCGAAGTGGCGGGCGGGTACGAAGAGCGCCAGGAGCACTGCAGGCGCTACCTGGCGGACCTCAAGTGGTTCTGGCACGAGCTCGGAATCGAGGAAGGCGACGTCCTATTCACGACGAACGACTCGCCCTTCGCGATCCCGGGGCGCCACAACGTCCTGACCGACGGGCCGCGCAAGTCGTCGGTCGCGCTTCTCGCGCTCGACGTCTATCCCAAGGGAATTCCGCAGCCGCTCTCCGATGCGCCGACGGACCAGCCCTTCCAGGCGCCGTTCTTCGCGCGGCTTTTCGAGTGCCACTCGAAGCGGGACTTCCTGTACGCCGCGGAAATTCAGGCGATGCACCTCAAGCACCTGCTCGGCCTGACGGCGCAGTGCGACCCTCGAGTGACGGGGCAGTTGCTCGCGCAGTTGCTGGGGAGCGGGCTGAAGGGCGGATCCCTGTACGTGATGCGCGAGGGGCTCAACGGCGACGGGACGCTTTACGGGCCGGCGGCGCCGATTGCGATCCACGGGGACGCCACCGCGCGCTGGGACGTCGTCGCGAAATTCGCGCGGTTTGTAGCGCGTCACGGGATGGAGCTGGCGCGCTCGCCCCACGAGTCCAGGGTCGCGGTCGTGACGCACCGGTCGCACGCGGCGGACCCGGGGGATCGCGGCAGGGTCTGGTCGATCGAGGGACCGGGCGCATTCGCGTGGCTGCGCTTCGCCGGCTACGACCCGGCGGTCCTCGACCTCGACGACGTCGAGGCATCGGCGCTCGAGAGATTCGCGGCGATCGTCTGCGTCCGGCCGGACCTGCTGCCGCCGGAAGCGCGGATCAAGCTGGAAGCGGCCGCGGCGGGCGGTTCGACGCTGGTCGAGTTGGCGAGCGGGGAGGACCCGCGGCCGTGGGGCCCGCTGCTCGCGGGGTCGCTCGACGGGCTGATCGGTCTACCCTCCGAAATCGCCGTCTGTTCGCTTCCCGGCGCCTCCGGCCCGCTTCGCGTCCACGGCGCGCGCCGCCGGATTGCGGAAGGCGGCGAGGTTTTCCTGCGGGGTCCCGATGGCGAGGCGCTCGGCGCCGACCAGCACAACGACTGGGGCCGCACGATCCGCATCGGCGCCTCGTTTACTTCCGACTACGACCGCCCGTCCTTCTACGACATCGGCGAATCCGAGCTGCGGATGCGCCGCGACTTCGCGCACGCCCTGCTGGGCGTTGAGCCCGGCCTGATGGCGGAAGCGCCGCGCGTCGAAGCCTGGCGGCGCGGGCGATACGCGTTCCTCGTGAACCACGGCTCGAATGTCGCGACGCGAGTGGACGGATTCGGCCCGTGCCGGTGCGCGTTCACGGGAGAGCGGAGGGATCCGGCGCGCGTCGTGATTCCCGAACTCGGCTGGGCCGTGCTGCGGGCGGACTAGTGGTGAATCAAGCGTGTCGAACCACTAGCCCTGCCGAGGCTGGGCGAAGCGCGCCTTGAGCCGGCCGATCTTCAGCAGGTACATGATGATGATGACGAGCGCGGCGAGCGCCGCCAGAAGACCGACGTACGGGACGACGCTGCAGGCGCTGCAAACGGCGTAGGTGAATCCCAGCTGTTCGCCGCAGTCGTCCTCCGGGGGCATCTGGTACGCGGCGAACAGGTTCCGGTACGAGCGCGAGATCCTGGGGTGAACGAAGAATGGCATCACGAGATTGCAGATCGGAACGAGCAGCAGCCAGGCGTGCCACGGCTCGCCCTCGCGGCACTGCGGAGGCACGCGGTTCCAGGCGTCGTAGAGAAGCCAGCAGATGAAGACGTGGATGGCGAGCATGACGAGGAGGAACACGCCGACGATCGCGAGGATGGTGAGGAGAAGAGCTTCGTTGCCGTGGCCCATGGTTGCCTCGATCGGGTGGCTGGAATGGCGAGGGGCGGCATTGTAGAGAAGACAGCGGGGCGCCGGGTGGGGAACCCCCTCTGCGCCATTGGATTTATTCTCTTTCATTCTCCATTATTCGCGACCCGTCGTTGTTTTCTCTTTTTCTTTCTTATTTCATCACATCCCCTTGACACATTCCGAATCTGGCTCTATCATTCCAACATCTCTTGAACCAGAAGGGCCATCTCATGAACTCCTTCGAGCCGCTCTCCTTCCGCATCATCGGCGCCGCGTATCGCGTTCACAACATCCTCGGTCCTGGACACCTGGAACACGTCTACCGGAATGCGCTCGCGATCCTCTTGAGACAAGAGGGTCTCAAAGTTGAAATTGAATCCAGACTGGTGGTGCACTTCGTCGGCGTCGTTGTCGGGCACTGCGAAGCGGACCTTCTCGTGGAAGACCAGATAGTCGTCGAGACCAAAGCAATTCTCGCAATACTGCCCGGACATGAAGTCAGGCTGGGGGCTTATCTTCGGAGCAGCGGACACGAAGTGGGACTGTTGTTGAATTTCGGACCGGTGCGCGTGGATGTCCGAAGAGTGGTGGAAACGCGGGAGCAGAGCCAGTCGGGATAATCTGAAAAACAAAGACGGGTCGCGAATAAAGGAGAATAAAACGAATAGGGCCGGACTGGTACCCGGGCCTACCTTGAGTGCAACCCGCACTCCTTCTTCTCCCCGCTCCATCTCCCGCTGCGCGGGTCTGCTCCCTCCGCGACCCGCTTCGTGCACGGCCAGCAGCCGATCGACGGGTAGCCCTGGTCGTGGAGAGGGTTGTACGGGACGTCGTTCGTGTGGATGTACGACCACACGTTTTTCCACGTCCAGTTCAGCAGAGGATTGACTTTTACAAGTTCGAACCGTTCGTCCCATTCGACGATCGCCGACTGCGCCCGGTCCGGCGTCTGGTCGCGCCGGATCGCGCTGATCCACGCGTCGCTGCCTTTCACCGTCTCGCGAAGAGGTTCGACCTTCCGGATCCGGCAGCACAGCTCCGTATCCCGCTTCCACAAATCTGGCCCGAACTCCGTTTCGATTTCGGCCTTCGTGCGCGCAGCGCGAACCGTTTCGATCGGGATCCCGTACTTCTCCTCGAGCCGCTTCTTCGTGTCCATCGTCTCCCCGAACTGGTAGTCCGTGTCGAGGTTGAAGATCCGCACCGGCCGGCCGATTTTCGCGAGCATCGCCACGAGGCAGCACCCCTCGGCGCCCATCGCCGTCGCCATGGCGAGTTTCGGGGAGAAGCGCGAAGTGGCCCAGTGGAGGATTTCCTCCGGCGATTTTTCTTCGAGGAATGCGGCGGTGTCCGCGAGGGCGAACGTGGAGATCGTGGCCGTCACGTCATTTCCTCCGTTTCAGGTCGTCGAGGCGGGCGAGCGGGATGCGCGCGCCGCCGCCGGCGTGGCCGAGGCACGCATCGGGTTTCGTGTCGCCGTGGAAGTCGCTCCCGCCGGTGGCGGCGAGGCCGTGGCGTCGCGCGAGGCCTTCGAGAAACGATTGACGCGCTGCGTCATGAGAGGAGTGCTGGACCTCGATCCCGCCCAGGCCTTCTCTCTCCCACGCCGCGACGCGCGCTTCCAGCTCCTCTTCCTTCAGCCGCAGCTGGTACGGGTGCGCAACCACCGGGACGCCGCCCGCGTTGCGCACGAGAGCGAACGCGTCGGACGGCTCGAGCCGGTCCACGATCACGTACGCGGGCCGCCCGCGGCGAAGCAGTTTCTCGAACGCGTCGTGAATCGACGCGGCGTGGCCCCTTTTCACGAGCGCCTTCGCCATGTGCGGACGCCCGACCTGGCCGCCACCGCTCTCGGCGGCGACCTCGGCCCAGGTCATCGGAATCCCGATCTCGTTCAGCTTCGCAATCATGCGCAGGTTTCGGTCGTGGCGAAGCGCCTGCAGTTTCGCAAGCCCCTCGGCCAGTCCAGGTCCTTCCTCGAAGAGGTACCCCAGCAGGTGAAACGTGCCTTCGTCCCATTTCACCGAAAGCTCCATCCCGTTCACGAGCTCGATCCCGGCTTTGCGCGCTTCATCCCTCGCCTCCGCAAGCCCGTCGATCGTGTCGTGGTCCGTGACGGCGAGCGCGGCCAGTCCCTCGGCGGCGGCCTTTCTGACGAGTTCGGCCGGTCGAAGCGAACCGTCGCTGGCGGTTGTGTGGGCGTGGAGATCGACGAACTGTTCCGGGGGCACGGTGTGCGGTCGCTCCGTTGGGGTGGGGTAGGGTACTCGTGCGAAGACGGCCGCGCACCCGCTGTCCCCCGCTAATACCCTCCAGCGGCCACCGGCGCTTCCGCGTCGATGAAACCCTTTTCCTCGAGATACGTCAGGATCCTGTCGAGCGACTCGTCGACCGATTCGCGGTCGGTTTGAACCACGACCTCGGCGTTGAGCGGCGGCTCGTACGGGTCGGAGATGCCGCTGAAATTCTTCACTTCGCCCGCGAGCGCCTTCTTGTAGAGGCCCTTCACGTCGCGCTCCGCGAGCTTCTCGATCGGCGCTTCCGCGTAGACCTCCACGAACTCGCGATGTTCGCGGCGGACTTCGTTGCGCGTGTCGCGGTAGGGGGAGATGGCTGCGGTGATCGCAATGACGCCGTTGCGCGAAAGGAGTCGGGCGACGTAGCCGATGCGGCGGACGTTGGTGTCGCGGTCTTCCTTCGAGAAGCCGAGGCCTTTCGAAAGATGAGTGCGGACTTCGTCGCCGTCGAGCAGTTCGACCTTGTACTCGCGCTGGCGGAATTCCTGTGCGAGGCGGTTGGCGAGTGTGGACTTGCCGGCGCCGGAGAGGCCGGTGAACCAGAGGGTGAAACCTTTGTGGGGCATGGCGAAGAAGCTCCTGTGAAGTCGTGGGCGTGAAGATGACAATGTTGATCAGATTAGTCAAGTATAGTTTCGCCGGTCGATTGAAGCGGATTCAACGTGGAGCTACTTAGGCCACTCCCGCCGGGTTCCCTCCCGCCCTCAGCGCCGTGTGAATCAGCCCCAGCGCGCAGATCGCCCCCAGCCCCACCGCCGCCATCGGGCTTATCAGCCCCGCCGCCGCGCAGGGAAGCGCCGCGACGTGATAAAGGAACGCCGCCGTGCCTCCAATGCGCCGCGCTCTCGCAGCCCGCCTCGCCGACCCGAGCGCCGCTTCCACCACGCGCACGTCAGGGCCCAGCGCAATTACAGCGGCCCAGTCGGGCGCGCCTTCCTCGGCGCAGTCGACCGCGATCGAGAGATCGGCGGCGTCCGCGCCCGGCGGCGGATCCACCGCCGCCCGCGCGACCAACGCCGTGCGCTTGCCGTTCGCGCGCCGCTTCGCCATCCCGTCCGCGAGCGCCGCTTCCGACATCCAGGTGTCCAGCCCGAGACGTGCCGCCTGCGCGTCCAGCGCCGTGTCCGAGTCCGCGCCTGCGAGGCACGTGAGCAACCCGGCGCGATTCAGCTTCAATCCGATTTCGGAAGCGCCCTGCCGGTCCGGGGCGTCGATGGCAATCGCACCGCGGATTTCGCCGTCCCAGCCGGCCCAGAAGAGCGTCCTGCCGCGTTCCTCTTCGGCAAGCGCCGGGCGGGCATCGGCGGCGATTTTCCAGCCGATTCCCTCGAGCGCGGCGCGGTCGCCTCCCGCGGCGTCGCGACCGTCGACGCGGGCGCGCGACAGCGGACCGTCGGACGGCGGAACCGAGAGGGCGGGGGAGGCGCCCTC
>WSZJ01000048.1 GCA_009773755.1 Planctomycetota bacterium
CCGTCGTCGTGTCCAGCAGCCCCTTCCATTTCGCCTTTCGTTCGCCGGCCGCCCAGCCCGCGAAGCCCAGGAAAATGCAGGCCGCGCACGAGGCCGTGAGGATCCCGAGGATCGTGGCGGTCGGGATTTGCGGGAGGACATTTCCGAAGCGCAGCCCGAGCGACCGGCGGACGAGTTCCAGCCACCAGGTCACGGGGCTGGCGTAGCAGATGGGACGAACCCAGAAGGGCAGGACGTCGACGGGGAAGATGGCGGTCGAGAAGAGCATGAAGACGCCGCCGATTGATTCCGTCATGAAGTGGCCATGGCGGGCGAAGTGGAGGGAGGCGCCGGCGAGCGCGAGCCCGAGGAAGAGTAGCAGGGTGACGCCGAGAACAAGGGCGGCTGCGAGCAGGAGAGGGTGGAATTCCGGCGGACGGAGGCCGAGCGCACAGGCGCCGAGCATCGAGAGCGCGACGGCGCCGAAGAGCGACTGCACGGTTCGGGCGAGTGCGTGCCCGGAGAGGTAAGGGATGGCGCTTCCAGGCGCGAGGTAGACGTACTTGAGCATCTGGTAGCGCTCGCGGTCCTCGAGGACGGCCCAGGAAGTGCCGCCGAGGACGGCGGGGACGATCTGAAAGGCGGCCAGCGAGAACCAGGCGGGGAGCAGGTACATCTGGGGGCGGCCCGCGACGGTGGCCATGAGCCAGATGAGCATCGCGCCGGCGAGCGGGCGGGCGAGCGAGTACACGAGGTAGACGGGCGGGCTCGTCCAATTCGCTTCCTTTTTCCAGGCCAGCGAGAAGGCCGTCGCCATTTTTTTCAGCGTGAACGCTATTGCCATTTGAGTGTCAGCTTTCCGTCGCGCTTGGCGCGGTTTTCCATGAGCCGGAGCATCCGGCGCGCCAGGAGGAAGAACAGCACGGCGAGCGCCGCGAGAGCGCCCGCTTCGACGCCGACCGGGAGGAAGCCGGTATCGCTGCCGAGGGCGGTCTGGCGAATGGCGTCGATGCCGAGGGCGAGGGGGAATGCGGAAGCGATGGCGGCGGCGGTGAAGCCGAGGTTGGCGATGGGGAAGTAGAAGCCGGACATGAGGTAGACGGGCTCCTGGGCGACTTCGACCCAGCGCTGGGCGCCGCGGCCGAAGAGGAGGAAGAGGGAGGCGAGCATCATTCCGAGGCCGTAGAGGGCTGTCATCGACAGCAGGAAGATGCCGAAGGCGGCTGCGAGGCCGCCGATTTCGAATCGGACGTGGAAGAGGGCGATGCCGAGGACGAGGATGACGACCGATCGCATGGCGGTTCCCAGCATGCCGCCGACGGCCATGCCGAGGAGGATCGACATGCGCGATATGGGGGCCATCATGTAGATGTCGAGGTTGCCCATGTCTTTTTCCCAGAAGAACTGGGCTGCCATTCCCCAGAGGACGTTGAGCCAGAACGCGGTCATGACGCCGCCGAGGATGACGTACGCCTCGTATTCGGCCGGCGCGCCGAGCGCGCGGTAGACGAGGACGTACCCCGCCGTGGTCATGGCCGGCAGGAATGTCTCGAAGAAAACCCACGACAGTTCGCGGTTCGCCGCGACGACGCGGATCCAGGCGCGGGCGCTCGCCGCGCGCAGGTTGTTTGCGAGGGAGCTCATTCGGAGCTCTTTTCGGCTTCGGCGATCGACTGCCCCGCGATTTTCACGAAGACGTCCTCTAGCGTGACCTCGTGCTTCGACAGGTTGACGATCTTTCCGCCCAGCGCGGCCATGCGGGAGAGTGCGCCGGTGAGCGCGGCGTCGTCGGGGAGCGTGAAGCGCACCGTCGTCCGGCCCGCGGCGACGTCGGCGTCGAGCCGGGATACCTTCATGTCCGCGTCCTGCCGCAGTCGCTCGGCCTGCCCGTCGAGGCCGGTGAGCGTCACTTCGAACACGGCGTCGCCGCGATGCGCCGCGATCAGAGCCGCAGGGGTGTCGCAGGCGCGGATGCGCCCCTGGTGAATGATCGCGACGCGATCGCAGAGTTCCTGCGCTTCCGCCAGGTAGTGCGTTGTGAGGAGAATCGTCCGCGTCCTGTCTTCGGCCATCCAGTCGCGGATGAAACCGCGCGCCTGCCGCGCGATGTGCGCGTCGAGGCCGAGCGTCGGCTCGTCGAGGAACAGCACCGACGGCCCCGTCATGAACCCGCGGATGAGGTTCATCTTCTGCCGCATCCCGGTCGACAGCCGGTTGATCTTCGTTCCGGCGTCGGCCGCCAGTCCGTACTGATCCAGCATCCGGTCGATGCGAGAAAGCGCTTCCTTCGTCGTCAATCCGTAGAGCTGCGAGAAGACCCAGAGCTGCTCGCGGATCGTCAGCAGCCCGTAACCGCTCGCTTCGCCGCCGCTCACCATGTTGATTTTCTCGCGGACGCGCTCGCAGTCCTTCACGATGTCGAGCCCGCAGACTTCCGCGACGCCGGAGGTCGGAAACAGAAGCGTGCAGAGGATCTTGATCAGCGTGGTCTTGCCGGCGCCATTGGGCCCGAGCAGCCCGAACAGTTCCCCCGGCTGTATTTCCAGATCCACATCGTCGACCGCCCGGAACTCGGCCGCCGGCGCGCCGCGTTTGGGCGACTTGCGGTAGATGCGCGTCAGATTTCTGGTGCGGATTGCGGGGGGCATGGAAGCCGGAGATTGTAAGGCAGTTGAGAGGCTGGAGGGTTGAGTGTTGAGGAACGGCCGCGCAGGAGCGGCGGTCCGGACCGGGTCTGAGGGAAGGGCGTGAGTGGGGAGTGTTGGCATGGACTGGCATTGATCGCCCACCCCCCAGGGAAGGTTCGGGGATTCCCGCTCCCTCACGCGTTCGTCCCGATTGCCGTATACAATGGCCGAACTCATACACGGAGCCGCTTCCATGTCCAAAGGCCTCGCCGCCGTTTCGCTCGTCGTTTCCGCGGGCGCCGTTGCCGGCGTCGTCTTCGCCTCGACCCAGCTCTCCCGGACCGCGGGACAGCTCGAGCGCCTCGAAACGCGCCTGGCGGCGATGGAAAGGACCACCTCCGTCGCGCCTGCCGCCGACTCGCGGGATGCGGAGGGAGGCCCCGGGGGAACCGACGCGCCGAACAAGGAAATTTCCATCGAAACCCTCGGCGACGCCATCCGCGAGGTCAAGCGGCTGCGCGGCGACGTCGAGACGCTTCAGGAACGCGACTCCATTGCCTCCGTGAAGACGCCGGGCGCTGAACGTCCGGCCGGCGGCGGGACGGCCACCGACGAAGCGATGCGCAAGGTTGTGGAGGACGTGCTGGCGGCGAAGGAAAAGGAGCGTGTGGAAGCGGACAAGAAGCGCTCCGCGGAGTGGGCGAAATCGCGCCTGGAACGGACGATCAACGACCTGGCCGAGCGGCTTCAGTTGTCTGCGACGCAAAAAGACGAGGTAGCGCGGATCCTCACGGCGGCCTCCCTGCAGCAGCAGGAATTGTGGGCCAACCGCAAGGAAGGCGAGAACCCCTGGGAAAAGATGCAGGGCATCCGCAAGGAGCAGGATGCGGCGGTGAAGCCACTCCTGACGGGCGAGCAGCAGGTGAAATACGACGAGTACATGAAGTACACCGGCGGTCCGCGCGGCTACGTGATGGGCGACGGCGGCGGCACATTCGTCCAGCCCGGCGGCACGCCTCCTCCCGGCGGCGGCGGCGGGCAGCCGAGATAGCACTCGTCGCGGCCTTTCTTTTTGCCCGCTTTGCGGCTTCTTTATCGATCCTTAACAATTCGCGCCTAACTTCCCCGAAACTTATTGCTCAGGGAAAGGGAAGCGTCGATGAGAAATCTGGTGGTGGTGTTCTGTGTCGTGGCCGGGATGACGGGCCTGGGCGGTTGCGGTGGAAAAGCGTCATCCAACAAGTTGACCCTGGCGGGATCGACCGCTTTTACGCCGGTCGCGCAGAAGCTTGCGGACGCGTTCAAGGCGAAGCATGCCGGCGTGACCATTGACATCCAGTCGGTTGGCTCGGGCGTCGGCATCAAGAACGTCAACGACGGAATCGCGGACGTCGGCATGGCGGATCTGCCCGAGATCCCGGAGGAGGCGAAGGCCCTCAAGGCATTCAGCGTGTCGCGCGACGGCATCGCCGTGGTTGTGCACCCGTCCAACGGCGTCACTTCGCTCTCGATGGAACAGGTCGCAAAGATTTTCTCGGGCGAAATTACGAACTGGAAGGATGTGGGTGGCGCCGACGCGGAGATCACGGTCATCTGCCGCGCGACGGGAAGCGGCTCGCGCGTGACCTTCGACACGCTGGTGAAGATCAAAGGTAAGGTCACGAGGTCGGCCCAGGAGCAGAGCTCCAACGGTGCCTGCCGCGGAGAGGTGGCCAAGAACCCCAAGGCCATCTCCTACGTGACGTTCGTCCAGGTGGACGCTTCCGTGAAGGCACTGAAACTGGGCGGCGTCGACCCGAAAATCGAGACCGTCAAGGACGGCAAGTACGGGATCGCCGCGATCGACTACTTGCTGACGAAGGGCGAACCGACGGGGCTGGCGAAGGAATTCATCGATTTTGTGATGGGCGCCGAAGGTCAGAAAATCATCCTCGATTGCGGGCTTGCGCCGGTGAAATGAAGCAGGACTCTGCAATCCGGCTGATCCTGCTGGGGCTCGCGATGTCTTCCGTCGCGGCGCTGGCCGTCATCACGCTTTTCATCTTTCGCGAGGGCCTGCCGATCATCTTTCGGCAAGGACCTGGGTCGTTTCTCTTCGGGTCCGACTGGGACCCGGGCGCGGAGCCCGCTGCATTCGGCATTTTCGCGATGATCGCCGGGACCTTCGCCGTTACCGGGGGTGCTCTTCTCCTCGGTGTGCCCGTCGGGCTCGGCTCGGCTATCTTTCTCTCCGAGTTCGCTCCGCGGAAGGTGGCGACCATCCTGAAGCCCGCTCTGGAACTCCTTGCAGGCATCCCGAGCGTCGTCTTCGGCTACATTGGCATGCTGGTCCTGAGCCCGTTCATCCGCGACCACATCGGCGGCTCCGGCGCTTCCGTCCTCGCGGGGTCCGCGATCCTCGGAATCATGATCCTCCCGACCATCATCTCGATCTCCATGGACACCCTGCGGTCCGTCCCTCGTAGCTACCGGGAAGGTTCTTTCGCCCTCGGCGCCACCGGCTGGCAGACAACATGGAAGGTGACTCTCCCAGCCGCCCGATCCGGCCTGGTTGCCGCCGTGATTCTCGGCATGGGAAGAGCCGTGGGCGAAACCATGGCCGTCATCATGGTGACGGGAAACACAGCGCTCGTTCCGAAGTCGCCTCTTTCGCCGGCCAGGACCCTGACCGCCAACATCGCCATGCAGCTGAACGCGGCCGTCGGCGAACACCGCGAGGCCCTTTTCGCCTGCGGTGTCGTCCTCTTCGTCATCATCATGGTTCTCAACACGTTCGCCAACTGGGTTGCCAAGCTCGGGAAGCGCGCATGAGGATTCCCCCACGCGCGGTCCACGTCGGCATGCTCGGAATCCTGTGGAGCGTGACGCTCGCAGCCATCGGAACGCTGATCTGGATCATCGGCTGGGTTCTCTGGCACGGCCTTCCCTCGGCCACGCCGCACTTCCTCACTTCGATGCCGCAGGATTCCGGTGCCGAGGGAGGCATTCTTTCCGTGATCGCGGGCACGCTCTTCATCATTCTCGGAGCCGTCGCCCTTGCCACGCCTCTCGGCGTCGGGACAGCGATCTACCTCGTCGAATACACGCGCGAAAACTGGGTTACCCGCGTCATCCGCTACGGCGCCGACTGCCTCGCCGGGATCCCGTCGATCATCTTCGGGCTCTTCGGCTATGTCTTCTTTGTCATTACGCTCGGGCTGAGGTGGTCGATCTTGTCGGGCTCGCTGACCCTTGCACTCATGTCGCTGCCGACGATCATCCGCACGGCGGAGGTCGCGCTTCGCTCGGTCCCCCAAGGGTATCGCGAGGTCTCCTACGCGCTGGGAGCCACCCGCTGGCAGATGGTGCTGCGCGTCGTCCTTCCAGGCGCTCTTCCGGGCATCGTCACCGGAATTGTCCTCGCCCTCGGCCGCTGCATGTCTGAGACGGCCGCCGTGATCTTCACGGCCGGCACCGTCCTCCCCGACCGCATCCCGACGTCCCCCGGCGACTCCGTACGCACCCTGGCGGTGCACTTCTATCTTCTCGCCACCGAGGGGACCTCCGAATCTCAGCCAAAGGCCTTCGCCACCGCCGCCATCCTCGTCCTCGCGATCCTCGTCATCAACGTCTCTGCCTATACTCTCATGCACCGCTTCCTCGCGAGGTACCGTTGATTCCCATCGTGGAAGCGACCGGCTTTGGCGTGAGCCTCGCGGGGAGTTCCGTCCTTCGCGGGGTGCACCTGCAGGTCCACCGCGGGGAGATCCTCTCGATCATCGGGCCCGCGGGAAGCGGCAAGACCACGTTTCTGCGGTGCATCAACCGGCTGAGCGACCTGGTGCCCGGGACCCAGGTCTCGGGAACGTTGGCGGTCGAGGGGCGCGACGTCTTCTCGCCCGGGACCGACGTGGTAGACCTTCGGCGCCGCGCGGGGATGGTGTTCGCCGTGCCGAATCCGCTTCCCAGGTCGATTTACGAGAACATCGCCTTCGGCCCGAAACTCACCGGCATCCGCTCCCGCGACCGGCTCGATGAGATCGTCGAGCGGACGCTGAGGGCGTCGGTGCTCTGGGAGGAGGTCAAGGACCGGCTGCACACGTCGGGAACGAAGCTTTCGGGCGGGCAGCAGCAGCGGCTTTGCCTTTCGCGGACACTGGCGCTCGATCCGAAGGTGCTCCTGCTCGACGAGCCGTGCTCGGGCCTCGACCCGATCTCGACGGCGAAGATCGAGGAAGCGCTTCAGGACCTGAAGAAGACTCTGACGGTGGTGCTCGTGACCAACAACGTGAAGCAGGCGGCGCGCGCGAGCGACCGGACGGCGTTTTTCCTGATGGGGGAGATGGTGGAAGTGGGAGAAACAGGGGAGTTGTTCACGCATCCTCGGGACAAGCGGACGAACGACTACATCTCCGGGAGGTTTGGATAATGCAAAACGGCCTGGGATGGGGTCACGGCGGGAAAGGGATAGGGCGGGATTGGTATCGGGATCGGGATGGGGCGACACTGCCCTTCCGGATCCCGATCCTGATCCCCATCACAATCCCCCCCTATCCCACTCCCGTCCTTACACCTTCCCCTGCCGCTCAACCAGGTTATCTCCCCCATGCTTGAAGCCCGCAACCTCAAACTCTGGTACGGCGACTTCCGCGCGCTCAACGGCGTCTCCATGTCGATCACGCCCAACGCCATCACGGCCATCATCGGGCCGTCAGGCTGCGGCAAGTCCACGCTCCTCCGGTGCTTCAACCGCATGAACGACCTCGTCGAGGGCTCGCGGACCGAAGGCGAAGTCCTCTTCGAGGGGAAAAACATCAACGATCGCCGCTTCGACATGACCGAACTGCGCAAGCGCGTCGGGATGGTCTTCCAGCGCCCGAACCCGTTCCCCCTCACGGTCTTCGACAACGTCGCTTACGGGCCCCGCATCCACGGCCTCGCTTCCGGCGACGCCCTCCGCGAGATCGTGAAGAAGGCGCTTCAGTCCACCCTGCTCTGGGACGAGCTCGGCGAGAAGCTGGAGGCCCCGGCGCTATCGCTCAGCGCGGAGCAGCAGCAGCGCCTGTGCATCTCAAGGCTGGTCGCCGTCGCGCCCGATGTCCTTCTCATGGACGAGCCCTGTTCGGCGCTCGATCCGATGGCGACGCAGAACATCGAGGAGCTGATGCTAGAATTGAAGAAGCGATTCACGATTGTGATCGTCACCCACAACATGCAACAGGCCGCGCGAGTCAGCGACTTCACAGGGTTCATGCTCCTGGGGGACCTTGTTGAGTTTGGCGAGACGCAGCGGGTGTTTACCGCGCCTCGCCAGAAGAAGACGGAGGAGTACATCACCGGGAGGTACGGCTAGCGATGAAGCGGCACTTTGACGAGGAGTTGTCGCAGGTGAAGGAGCGGCTGCTTCGCATGGGGGCGAATGCGGAGAAGATGATCCATCTTTCCGCGAAGGACCTGCTCGCGCGGACGGAGTCGGACCGGGCGGAACTCGAGAGGCTTGAGAAGGACGTCAACGCCATTGAGATGGAAATCGACGACCGCGTGGTGAAGCTGATCGCTCTTCGGCAGCCGATGGCGACGGACCTCAGGTTTCTGATGATGGCAAGCCGGATCGCCGGGGAGCTGGAGCGGATCGCGGACCAGTCGATCAACATCATCGAGACGACGCACTGGTATCTCTCGGGTCCGCCGCTGAAACCGATCATGGACCTGCCGCTGATGGCGGAGATCGTGCAGGAGATGCTGCGGGACTGCCTGGATGCGTTCGTGCGGCAGGACGTGGGGGCGGCGAAGCGGGTGCTGGAGAGCGACGACAAGGTGGACACGTGCAAGAAGCGGATTTTCGACGAGATGATCGCGACGATGGAGAGCGACCCGCAGACGGTGCGTCGCGGCGTGTGCATCGTGCTGATTTCGCGGAACCTGGAGCGGATCGGGGACCACGCGACGAACATCGCGGAAGAAGTCATCTACATGGTGGAGGCGCGGGACGTGCGCCATCACCACGGGGAAGCAACGGGGCCCGGGGAAAGAAAGGACGGAAAGGAGTTTGGCGAAAATCCTGGTGATTGACGACGAGGCCGACCTCGTCACGCTTGTAAAATTCAACCTCGAGAGGGAGGGCTGGAAAGTCAGGTCTGCGGCCGACGGGGCGAACGGACTTGACGCGGCAAGGCGGGATCTGCCGGACCTGATCCTGCTGGATCTGATGTTGCCCGGGATGGACGGGTTGGAGGTCTGCAAGCGGCTGCGCATGGAGCCCAGAACCGCGCGCATCCCCATCATCATGCTGACCGCCAAAGGTGGCGAGTCCGACCGCGTCGTCGGGCTGGAGATGGGCGCGGACGATTACGTCGCGAAACCGTTCAGCCCGCGCGAGCTGGTGGCGCGCGTCAAGGCGGTGCTGCGCCGGGCCGCCGCTTCGGCTGAAGAAGGCGACCTTGCCGCCCTCGCGCACGGCGAGCTGCAGCTCGACCCCGGACGCCACGAAGTCCTCGTGAAAGGGAAGCCGGTGACGCTGACCGCGACGGAGTTCCGGCTGCTGCAGGTCCTGCTGAAGCGGCCCGGGCAGGTCTTTTCGCGTGACCGGCTCATCGACGGCGCCATCGGCGAGGACGCCCACGTCGTCGACCGCACGATCGACGTTCACGTCACGGCGCTTCGCAAGAAACTCGGCAAGGCCGGCGCGATGATCGAGACGGTCCGGGGCGTCGGTTACCGGCTGAAAGACGAGGCATAGTCCGGGATGCTCAGCGACCCTGCGTTCCGGCGCACATTCCTTGCGGCCGCGGCCCTCACGGCCATCGCGACGGCCGCCGTAGCGGTGGCCCTGTGCTGGCTCCAGGAAAGCGGGCACGACGCCAGGGTGAGAACGGAGATGGGTCGTGAAGCGCTGATGGCATCGGTGCATTGCTCGACACGTTACGGGCAGGGCAATATCGCACAATTGTCGGCGGACCTGCGCCCGCTGGCCCGCACCCTCGATGCCAGGATTGACGTGTTCGATCCGTCAAACGGCGGCGTCCTGGTGTCGGCGGATGCGGGAAGCAGCGTCTCCGAATTCAAGTCGCCACCCGCCGGCGCCGACTTCCGCGGGCCCGATGGCTCCGGCCAGGAAGTCGTCTCCGCTTCCTTCGGACCGGTTCCCGCCGGCCGAGGCCAGGTAATCGTCGTACGCGTCACGCGACTTGCAGATGTGGTAGACGCGCCGCTCCGGGACGCGCAGCTCCGGATCGCCTGGGCAGCGGCCGCCGTCTGGCTCGCCGCTCTCGCCCTCTTTCTTTTCGCGTTCTCCTCGATCCACGCCCGCGCCGCTTCCCTCCGGCTTGCGCTCAACGAACCCAAGGCGATTCTCCCTCCCGACCTCGACGGCGTCCTGGGCGACATCGCGCGGCGCTCCGGCGCGCTCCTTGAGGAATCCCGGCTCGTCCAGCGAGACCGGAGCACGATCCGGACAGAGGCCGACGCCATTCTGGGCGGCATGGCGGAAGGGGTGATTGCGGTGGACCGCGAAGGTCGTCTTCGCATCGTGAACGCCGCGGCCGAGATCATGTTGGGCCTCAACTCCGGAGCGGTGGTCGGCCAGCCGATCGGCGGCGTCGTGCGGTTCGAAGGAATGGCCGAGGCCGCCGCGAAGGCGTCGGGCGGCGCTGAACGCACGTTTCGCGTCGAGATCCCGGGGCCCCCGCAACGCGTTCTCGAAGTCCACGCGGAGCCCGTCGCGCAAGCCGGAGGCGCCGTGCTCGTGCTTCGGGACGTTTCCGAAGAAGCGAAGTACGCGGACATGCGCCGCGATTTCGTCGCCGCCGCGTCGCACGAGCTCCGCACCCCGATCGCCGTCATCCGCGCCGCAGCGGAAACGCTTCAGGACGGCGCCCTCAACCAGCCCGAGCAGGCGAAACAGTTCCTCGATTCGATTCATCGTCACGCACTTTCGATGGAAGCGCTGATCAAGGATCTGCTCGACCTCGGCAAGCTCGAATCGCGCCCGGACCTGACGCTGCGCCCCATCGACGTCGCCGAGGTTCTTCATCGCTCCGCGGCGCTTCACGAGCCCGAAGCGAAGAAGCGCCGGCACGAGGTCGAATTCACGTCTGCCGACGCGCTTCCGCGCCTCATCGCCGATGCGTCGCTTCTCGAGCGTGCCTTTTCGAACATTCTCGAAAACGCGATCCGCTACACGCCGGACGGCGGGAAGATCTTGATCCGGGCGACCGCCGAAGGGGGCAGGGTCCGCGTCGAGATAGAGGACACGGGCGCAGGAATTCCGGAGAAGGAGCTGAAGCGGATTTTCGAGCGGTTCTATCGCGTCGACCGGTCGCGCTCGCGCGAGCAGGGAGGCACCGGCCTTGGGCTCGCGATCGTGAAGCACGTCGTGCAGTTGCACAAAGGCGAAGTGTGGGCGGAGAGCGGGGCGGGGCGGGGGGCGAAGTTCGTGGTGGTGCTGCCGGGAATCTGACCTCTTCTCCCTGCTGAAGGACAATTCGCCCTTGTATGTTTCCCTACAGAAATATAGAATTATCTACACTAAGGGACACCCCAATGAGCAAGGAAGTCCAGATTTCCGCCGTCGTCTCCACAGACACCAGGGACCTGCTGGACCGTCTCGTCGTGTCGACGGGTCAGAAGAAGGCACACGTCGTCGAAATCGCGCTGCGTCACCATTTACTCGCGCTTCAGCAAATCCCTGCTGAATACATCATTCCGCCCGTGCTGGTTGTGGATCGAAAGTCCGGTGAGAAGGTGCTGAATCGGCTGCGCCGCCCCGGCCGACCCACGGCAGAGCTTCGAAAGCTGATGCGCCGGAATGGAGATTAGGCTCCTTCGACCGGACGACGACCGCTCGCATTTCGATTCAGGCGACACGCGCCTGGACGGTTTTCTCCGGCAATTCGCCGGGCAAAACCAGTTCCGTCTTCACCTGGGCTCGACATGGGTTGCCGTCGAAGGAAAACGCAACTTGGGCTTTGCGACTATCGCGCCCGGCAACATCGAGATAGCCCGGCTTCCGGCAGCACAACGGCGCGGTTTGCCGAGGTATCCAATCCCCATCCTCCGGGTTGCGCGGCTTGCGACTGCACTTTCCGAAAGAGGCAAGGGTGTCGGCAATGCTCTCCTCCGTTGCACCTTCACTCTGGCGCTGAAACTCTCGGAGGAGTATGGATGCATCGGTGTGGTCGTCGATGCCAAGCCCGGGGCGCAGGCCTACTACGAGAAATTCGGGTTCCTGGAGATCGGCTGTGTCGCGGGAACGGGGGCGGCGCGCCCGGAGCCGGTGGAGATGTTTCTGCCCCTGGAACTTGTTCGCAAGGCGTCGGCGTCTGAATGATCATCGAAACGGTCACGATCAAGCCAGTTACCAGCCGTAGTCCCCGATGCTCGCAGGCACCATCCGGTCCGTCGGCGTGTCCGGAGCGAGCTGAATGACGTAGCCCATCGGCGCCGGATCGAAGTCGCCGTTCCTGAAGTTGTAGCGCGTGCCGCCCCAGCGAGTGCCGGCGCTGACGAGGTCGAGGGAGACGAAGCGGCGGCCCTGCAGGCTCCAGACACCTCGGCCCAGAATCGTCCCGCGGTAGCCGCGCTCCTGGTCTTTTTCGCCGGAATCATCGGCGGCCCAGCGGCCGCGGTGGACGAGCTCAACCGGGCCTTCGTAGCGGACGGTGACTTTGTCGCCCTTGACCGACTCGATCGTGGCCTTGAGCGACGCCTGTTTGACGGCATCATCGGGGAACGCATTCGTCTGGCCGCGCACGTTGTCGACGAAGTGGCAGCGGACGAGGCGGCGGACGAGGGCCTCAGGGACTTCGCGGTACGCGCCCTTCTGAGTCGACTCGGGCATCCAGGACGTCATCTCGTCTTTCAGGAACCAGGCGTAGTCGATGTTCCACGCCGGATCCCGCCAGTCGCCGAACTTCTTGTCGCGCGGCAGGTCGCGCGAGTAGACGCGCAGGGCCATGCCGTCTTTCGGGTAACGGTCCTCCCAGCGGCCTTTGATCTCCTCGGGCTTTTCCTTCATCGTCCGCCGGTCCTTCGGCAGGTCGTCCCAGGCCTTGAGCGCCTGCTTGAGCATCCGCTCGACGTCCGACGCGTTGGTCGAGCGCGTAGATTCCCTGCCGCGTCGCGTCGATCGGGTTGCCGGAGTAATGGCCCTTTTCGGATACGAGGCGGAAGTGCCTTCCGGCGGGTCCCTGGTTGCGGTGAAGGGTGAAGACTTCGTCGGTCGCGGGAACGAAGGACTTCATCAGCTCCTGCACATCCGGTTCCGCCCAGACCGACCGCCGGGCGCGGACGCCGTTGTTTCAGGTGCAGGCCAGCGGGTGGCCGTTCATGGTCCAGAGAAGGACGGGGCGGCCGGCCTTGTTGCCGTCGAGAACGGCGGTCCAATAGGACGTGCGCCAGGGGATTGCGCGCCACTTCTCCTCTTCCGGTTTCGGAAGGATGGTGTCGCGCGTGGCGGCGAGGTTCTGGTCGGAGAGGACGGGATCGGCAGGCTGGGCGGAAGCGCCCAGGGCGGCGAGGGTGAGGGCGGCGGCGGAGAGGAATCGCATCGGTTCCCGGCATCTTACCGGGCATCCTGAAGGACGTCGCGAGTGATCGAACGTTTCAGTTAGCATGGTTCCGGTCCCGGGGGACCGGAGAAAACCCGATGCGCCTTTTGCCCGCTCTCGCCTTGTTCCTTGCCCTGCCCGTTCTCGCCGAGTCGCCCTACCGCGATCTCCGGCGCCCGCCGCTTCAGCGGCCCTACAAATCGCTCGTGATCGAATGGATTTCGCAGGAGCCGAAGAACAAGGTGACGAAGGACGGGGACGCGAGCGGGCCGGCCGACGGGCAGTCGCTTTCCTATACCGCGCACCTGCGGAATCTCGGGTCCGTGAACACCGAGCCGGTGATGGTGCGCTGGTTCGTCGACGGCGTGCAGAAGTCCACGGCGACGATCCCCGGAATGGGGGCGGGGCAGCGCTCGACCGCGGTCTTCGCGTGGACCGCGGACGAGGGGCGGCACTGGATCCAGTGCGAGCTGCTGGGGCACGAAGAGTGGCTGACGATCGCCACCGACGGGCTCACGGTGAAAGTGTGGGTCGAAAAAAAAACATTGGCGAAGTACGAGGACGAATTCGGGTCCTTCGCGCGCCGCTTCCAGGACTCCGTCGCCGGCCTCCACGCCTCCTGGTCGGCCGTGCGCGACGCGCGGTTCGCCCCCGAGGGCATCGATGAGCGCCTGCGCGTCGACGACGTCGCGGTGTACGAACGCGGCGGCAAGGACGCCGAAGTCCCGAAGGAGTTCTGGGACCACCCGGATTTTGACCTCGAAGTCGCCTGCGACCAGGGCGGGCCTGTCGCCGGTTTCTACATCCCTGGCTACTCCATCGGCCACAACTACGCCGGTAACCCGGGGCACGAGTCCCTCTTCTCCGACTGGGGCGAAAACTGCCTGTGGCACGAAATCGGCCACTTCCGCGGCGTCCAGGACTTCTACCTCTTCCCCACGAAGGCAGGCGACGTCGGCAAGCTCGACGCCGCCGGGAATCCGCTTCCGCTCCTCACGCTCCGCCCGGAATTCGCCGACGACACGATGAACTCGCCCTACAAGGCGACGTGGTGGAGCGAATACACGACGGCGGTGATCCGCATGAAGCGCGGGGTTTCGCGGGTCGGGCGGTGCGAGGATCCGGCGAACACGTTCGGACACATGTGGCGGCACGTGCCGGCGAAGGTGGAGATCCAGGTGATCGGGGAAGAGGGGAAGCCGGTGAAGTACGCGGAAGTGGAGGTGTACCGTCCGGTGCGCGGGGAGGACGGCCGGGCGCGGGTGGCGAAGGACGCGAAGCCGCTGTCCGAGGGAAGGGTCGACGAAGTCGGGTTTTTCGACCTGGGCGAAGACCCGTTCGGCAAGCGCAAGGCCGAGGCGAGCCGCGCGCCGTGGGTGCTGGTCGTGATCAAACGCGAGGGGGCGATCCGCGCCCGGTACCTGACGCTCATGGACATGAACCTGGCGTACTGGAAAGACCAGAAAGAGCGGGCGATCTTCCGCCTTGTGTGGGACAAGGAATGAAGCCTGTTCGCGTTTTCGCGTCCGGCCGCGTCAACCTCATCGGCGAGCATGTCGACTACTCCGGCGGCCACGTGCTGCCGTTTCCGCTGCCGGGCATCGGGACGACGATTGCCGGCGAAGCGTCCACCGACCTTCGGGCGACGAGCGACGCGTTCCCCGGCGTCGTGCGGTTGCGCGCCGGGCAACGGGGCCGCGGCTGGGGGCTGTACCTTTCCGCGGCGTGGGACCAGGTGCGCCGCCTCCGGCCGGGAATCGGGGGATGGGCAGGCGCCATTTCCAGCAACCTGCCGATCGGCGCGGGACTCTCCTCGTCCGCGTCCCTGCTCGTCGCGGCACTTCAGATCTGGAATCGCCTGTACGCTCTTCGCCTCGCGCCGCCGGCGATCGCAAACCTCGCCTGGCTCGCGGAGACTCGCGGCGTCGGCAAGCCCGTCGGCCCCATGGACCCGTACGCCATCGCCCTCGGCCGCCCCGGCCACGCCCTGCTCCTGGGCTGCGTCACCCTCGTCGGCAGCCACGTGCCTCTTCCCCCCGCTTTCGCCGTCATTTTTCATTCCGGCGTTTCCCGGGCCCTCGCGAGAAGCCAGTACGGGAAGCGGCGGGCGCAGTGCGAAGCGGCGGCGAAGTCGCTGGGGGTGCGCCTGCTGGCGGAGGCGCGCGAGGAGAATCTGTGGCGGCTCAAAGGCGTCCAGCGAAGTCGCGCGGAGCACGTGGTGAGCGAGTGCGGCCGGGTCCGATCTGCGGCGCGGCTCATGAAGCGGGGCGAGACGCGGTTTCTCGGGCAACTGATGTCCGCTTCACATGACTCGCTGCGGACCCGGTTCGAGGTGTCCCTGCCCGAAGTTGACCGGCAGGTGCTGGGTGCGTGTCACGCCGGCGCGCTTGGCGCAAGAATGATCGGCGGCGGCTTCGGCGGGGCGATCCTGGCGATCTTCGAGAAGGGCGACCCGCGAGGTCCGCGCTTCGCCGGCAGGCAGCGGCGCGTCCTGTGGGCGGGGGACTGGCGGGCGAAAAAATAAGGGCCGGAAGCGCGAGGCCTCCTGCCCGTTTTCGATCGACCGGATTACCTTCCGGACACGCCCAGCACGTTTCCTTCCGGGTCGGCGAACGACGCGCAGCGGATGTCGTCGCAGACGGCCTCGGCCTGGCGGACGATCTTGACGCCGCGTGAGACGAGGCTGTTGACGGTGTCGTCGACGTTGCCGACGTTGAAGGAGATGCCGGAGTTGCGCGGGGCGGCGTCGTCGGAGTGATGAAGAGCGAGGGTCGCGCCCTCGGTCTTGAACTCGCTCCAGCAGTCGCTCTCGTAGGCGCAGGAGAGGCCGAGCGTATCGCGGTAGAACGCGACGGCCTTCTTCATGTTTCTCACGAACACCATCACATGCCCGATCTTGCGGGGCAGGAACGTCTCGGCGGCCGGGGCGGACTTGCGGGAGGCTTTCTTCGCGGGCTTGCGGGCGGTCTTGACGGCCATGGCGTGATCCTCGGATTGGGTTACGCGGAGGCTAGTGAGCGCACGGGACGCCTGTCAAGAGGGGCAGCAGGCAGGAGGCCCGGCCGTGCCTGCTCGCTACCTCCTGCCCACTACCCACGGGCCGCGGTAGACGCGTCGCCAACGTCGGCTTAGCATCGCGCTCCATGCCCGAACCCGCCTCCGCATCGGCTGACCTGGCCCGCCTCCGCATCGCCCGCGACGAGGACGGCGTGCGGAGCGGCTCTGCGTTCGCGCGAATGGCGGCCATCGGCGTGGCGGCCGTCATGGTCGCCGTCGGGGCGTGGGTCGCCTGGGACCGCCTGCTGAAACCGCTTCCCGCCGTCCGCGTCTTCCGCGTCCCGGCGGCCGCCGCTTCGGCTTCGAAAACTCTCGATGCGAGCGGCTATCTCGTGCCGCAGCGGCGCGCGGAAGTCGCGACGAAAGTCGCGGGCGTCGTGGCGCGCGTGCTGGTCGAGGAGGGCGACACGGTGGCCGCGGGGCAGGCGCTTGCCGAGCTCGCCGACGACGCCGAGAGGGCCCGCTTCGACGAAGCAGAGGTGGGGGTGCGGGAGGCGAAGGCGATGCAGGTCTCGGCCTGGAAGGGCATGGACGAGGCGAAGGCGCAGGTTGAGGCGGCGAAGCGGGCGGTTGAGGAGGCGGCGGCGGGGAAGCCGGCGGCTGCGGAGGCGCTTGAGGAAGCGGCGGCGAAGCGGGAGGAGGCCAGGCGGGACTTCGAGCGGAAAAAGAAGCTGTTCGAATCGAAGGACATCGGCGAAGGGGAGTTTGAGACGGCCGAGGCGACGTGGAAGGCGGCGGACGCGCGGTGGCGCGGAGCGGAGGCGAACGTTTCGATGGCGGACGCGCGGCTGAAGCAGGCGACGGCCAACGTGGTGACGGCGGAGTCGGGAGTCGAAAGGATGAAGGCCGCGGCGGAAGGGGCGGACGCGCGGGCTTCGGCGGCGGAGTCGCGCGTGAAGCAGGCGAAGATCGCCGTGGAGGACATGGTGATCCGGTCGCCGATCGCGGGGCGCGTGACGGCGCGGAAGATCCATCCGGGAGAGGCTGCGTCGCCCGCTGGAGTCACGACGGGGACGCGCGGCGGGGCGCTTTTCACGGTCGCGGATTTTTCGACCCTCGAGGCGGAGGTGGACGTGAACGAGTCGCGGCTCCAGGATCTGCGGCTGGCGCAGCCGGCGCGGATCGCGGTGGACGCCGTGCCGTCGAAGCGATACCGGGGGGAGCTGCGGCAGATCGTGCCGACGGCGGACAGGCAGCGAGCGGTGGTCAAAGTGCGGGTGAGGTTGCTCGACCCGGACGCGGCGCTGATGCCCGAGATGGGCCTCAGGGTCACTTTCCTCGAGAGCGCTTCCACTCCGACGGATCCGTCCGCCCCGCAGCTGCCTCGAGAAGCGGTGGTCCGGGTGGACGGGAAATCCTGGGTTTGGATTGTCGCGGACGGAAAGGCCGTGCGGCGCGAAGTCGAGCTCGGCGAAGCAAAGGACGGCCAGGTCGAAGTCAAACGCGGGGTTGCCGGCGGCGACCTCGTGGTGGTCGCCAACACGGTGCCGCTCTCCGAAGGCATGAAAGTCAAGGCGGAGGAAAAATGAGCGACGCGCTTGCCGAAGTAACGGGAGTGACGAAGGACTACAAGCGCGACAAGCAGTCGATCCGGGTGCTCGAAGCGCTCTCGCTGACGATCCCGCGCGGCGACTTTCTCGCGCTGATGGGGCCGAGCGGTTCGGGGAAGACGACGCTTCTCAACCTGCTTGCGGGCATCGACCAGCCGACCAGCGGGAAGATCACGGTCGACGGCAAGACCATCACCGGCCTCGGTGAGGGCGCGCTGGCGAAATGGCGGTCGCGGACGACCGGGTTCATTTTTCAGCTCTACAACCTCATCCCGGTTCTCACGGCCTACGAGAACGTGGAATTGCCGCTGCTCCTCACAAGCCTCTCGCGCGCCGAGCGGCGCCAGCACGTGATGCAGGCGCTCGACATCGTGGGGCTTTCCGACCGCTCGAAACACTTTCCGCGCCAGCTCTCGGGCGGCCAGGAGCAACGGGTTGCGATTGCCCGGGCCATCGTGGTGGACCCGGTGCTGCTGCTCGCGGACGAACCGACCGGGGACCTGGACGCGAAGTCGGCCGACGAAGTGCTGACGCTGCTTCAGCGCCTGAACCGGGAATTCAGGAAGACGATCGTGATGGTCACCCACGACCCGAAGGCGGCGGCGCGGGCGACGCGGATTCTGCATCTCGAAAAAGGTCAGCTTGTGGAGACGGCCGCCTGATGCTGCGACTCATCTGGAAAAACGCCTGGCGCAGCCGGCGCAGGACGGTGCTGACGATCCTCTCGGTTGCGGTGTCGCTGTTTCTGCTCTCGACGATGCTCTGCTACCTGTCGTCGGGGGAACAGCAGCTCGAAAGCGCCGGCGCTTCGCTGAGGGTCGTGACGCGCCACCAGACATCGCTGACGTTTTTTCTCCCCGAGGCCTACACGGCGAAGATCGCCGCCGTGCCGCACGTGACCGTGGTGCAGGGATGCGTCTGGTGGGGAGGCCAGATCAAGGGCAAGGAAATGAGCCTCTTCATGAGCACCATCGCCGCGGACCTCGAACCCACGGAGAAAATGTGGGACGACTACCGCTTCGAGCCCGGCGTGCTGGACAAAATGCGAGGCGAACTGCGCGGGGCGGTGATCGCGCGGCGGGCGCTCGAGAGGGCCCGGGAACAGGAAGGATGGGAGATCGGGAAGACCGTCACGATGACGTCGCCGATTTTCAAGCACGACATCGAGCTCCTGCTGCTGGGGACCTGCGAGGGGCCCGACGAGAGCATCGTCCTGTTCAGGCGCGACTACCTTGAGAAGGTCCGCGGCAACCCCGGGCAGATCGGGTACTTCTGGGCGCGCGTCGACAAGGCCGAAAACATTCCGGGCGTCTGCCGCGACGTGGACGCGATGTTCGCCAACTCGGAAAGCGAAACCAAGACGGAAACCGAAAAGGCCTTCATGCAGAGCTTCATGTCCATGATGGGCAACATCGAAGACCTGGTGCGGAACATCGGCCTCGCCGTCGTCGCGATGATCCTGATGGTCGCCGCCAACACCATGGCCATGGTGGCGCGCGAACGGACGACCGAACACGCCGTCATGCGCTGCCTCGGCTTCACGCGCGGACGCATCGCGGTTCTCTTCATTTCGGAAAGCGTCCTGATCAGCCTGCTCGGGGCAGCCGTCGGCGTGGGCGGAGCCGTGCTCCTGTACAGGCCTGGAAAGTTCGACGCCGGCGGCATGGCTCCTTTCTTCCACATGACGCCTTCCACGACCGCCACCGGCCTCCTTGTCGCCCTCGGCGTCGGGCTCGTCGCGGGCGCCGCGCCGGCGATCGCGGCGGCGAGGCGAAGCGTCGTCGACGGCCTGCGGAGGGTTGACTGAATGCGCGGAGCAGACCCGGCCTCCGGTCCGACCGGACCTCGCTTCTCGTCTGCCATGGGTGAGATATGCCGAGGTTCGCTCGCCCCGGCCGGACCGGAAGCCGGGTCTGCTCCGCGCATTCACGAAATGAAATCGACCGAAAGCGGTCCCCCAGGAGTCGAAGAATGGGCCTGATCCTCAAGTACAACATCCGCAACCTCTTCGTCCGCCGCGTCTCCACCCTCATGACGCTCGCCGGCGTCGCGATGGTCGTCGCCGTGTTCCTCGTCCTCATGGCCCTCGCCCAGGGAATCCTCTCGATCGGCGAAACCACCGGCGACCCGCTTCAGGCGATCATTCTCCAGAAAGGAACCAACGCGGAAACGTCGAGCGGGATTCCGGACGAAGCGGCGGACGAGGCCGAAAACGTCGGAATGGTCGAGCGCGACCCGAACGGTCCGATCGTGGCCCGCGACCTCTTCATCGTCATCATGCTCCCGCGTCCGGACGGCGGCGCCCCCGCGAACCTGGTCGTCCGCGGCGTGACGGGTCGCGCCTTCGACATTCGACCTGAGGTCAAGGTCGACGGCGGGAAGAGGCCGCGCGGAAGCGACATCATCGTGGGGCGGCCGTTGTCGAAGCGTTTTGCGCACCTCAACGTCGGCGACAAGGTCCATTTCGGCAAGCGGGACTGGAACGTGATCGGCCACTTCGACGCGGACGGGCAGGCCTGGGAATCGGAGGTGTGGGTCGACCTGCCGGAGATCCAGGCGGATGCGAACCGGAAGAACACGGTCAGCTCTCTTTTCGTCCGGCTGAACCGTCCTGAGGACCTTGAGGCGCTCAACGAGCAGCTGGAAAAGTCCGCGAACACGAAACAGCTCAAGGCGATGACGGTCCGCGATTATTTCAAGGGCCAGACGGGGACCGCGCAGATGCTTCAGGTGGTCGGCGGATTCATCACCTTTCTGCTTTCGCTCGGCGCCGGGCTCGGCGCGATGAACACGATGTACGCCGCGGTGGGCAACCGCGCCCGCGAGATCGGCACGCTGCGCGCCCTGGGCTTCGGCCGCTTCACAATCCTTGTCTCCTTCCTCTTCGAGTCCGCGCTGATCGGCCTGGCGGGCGGCGCGCTCGGCTGCCTCATCGCTCTTCCCGTCAACGGCCTCCAGACCGGCACGATGAACTGGGTGTCGTTCACGGAAACGGCGTTCAGTTTCCGGATCACTCCGGCCATGCTCGGCGTCGGCCTGGGAATCGGCGGCCTGGTGGGCGCCGTCGGCGGCTTCCTGCCTGCGCTGGCGGCCGCCCGCCGCCCGATCCTGGCAAGTCTGAGGGCGACCTAGCCGGTGCGCGATTGCGTGGTCATCGGGGGAGGACCGGCAGGAAGCGCCGCCGCGACCGTCCTGGGTCGTGCCGGGCGGAGCGTGCTGGTGCTCGAAGCCGCCCGATTTCCCCGATTTCATGTCGGCGAGTCGATCGTCCCCGCGGCGACCAGCCTCTGGAAATCGATCGGCCTGTGGGAGAAGCTCCAGCCGACCATGTTCGCCCGCAAAGGCGGCGCGGATTTTCTGATCGCGGACGGATCCCGGGAGGAGAGATTCTGGTTCGCGCGCTATCTCGACGAGCGGTTTCATCGGGTCCTGCAGGTGGACCGAGCCCCGTTCGACACGATCGCGTTGGCGCACGCGCGCGCGAGCGGGGCGGAAGCGCTCGAAGGGTGCCGGGTGACGGAAGTGACGTTTCTCGAGCCCGGTTTCGAGGTGACCTGGAAGGACGAGGCCGGGACGACGCGGACCGAACGGGCAAGGTCGCTTCTCGACTGCTCGGGAATGAAGTGCCTGCTCGGAAAGAAACTCGGGCTGCGCAAGCTGGTCCCGGGGACGACAAAAGTCGCGCTGTTCGCGCACTACGAGAACGTGAAACTTCCGGAAGGGGACCGGGCCGGCAACACCGAGGTCATCGCCGCCGAAGACGCGTGGTACTGGATGATCCCCATGACGATCGAGCCCGGCGGCCGGAACACGAGCAGCGTTGGCGTGGTGATCGACCGCACGGTCCGGGACGCCTGGCGCGGCGAGCCGCTCGAGATGATGGAGAGGCTGTTCGAAGCTTCATCCGTCGTGCGCGAAAGGCTCGCGCCGGCGAAGCGGCTGTCGCCGGCGCACGTCGAGGCGGATTTTTCCATCTTCTCCACGGGTTTCTACCTCTCACAGCTCCATGCCGTCGAGGCCGCCGAGTCGATTGCGCGAGCTCTCTCGAAGCGCGACCGCGTGACCGGCGCCGATCTCGCGAAGCCGGCCAGAAACCACTTCCAGAAGATCGGAACCTACACCCGTTTCGTGCGCGCCTTCTACACGCAGCCCTGGTATGACATCTTCCTGTCCGATGCGAAAAGCCCGCGAGTCCGGAAGGCGGTCGTCAGGGTGCTCGCCGGCGACGTGGCCGGGATGAACTGGTACCTGTGGATTTTCTTCGCGGTCCTGTGGGCGCAAAAGAAATGGGGGATCCAGCCGGTCGTAAGAAGGCCGCGGGTCACAGGCGCGCTGGAGTTTCCCTCGACCGCAAGGACCTGACAGGCGCCCGCGACCGACGTTATTCCTCGCCTTTCGTGCGCGGCGCCCTGGATGCGTGCATCGCCCGCCGCTTCAATCCCTCCAGCAGCAGCGAGGGCGTGTCTTTCGCGATCGTCACAGGCCCTTCCACCGCCGGGCCGACCATGAATTCAAATCGCCCCTTCGACTGCAGCAGCGCCTCGTAGAAGACTTCCTCTCCGAGTTCTCCGTCGGCCTCGGCGTGCCGGACGGATCCGGACGTGAACTGGATGTACCAGGTCTTCTCCGGCGTCTGCAGCCTCAGGACCCCGGTCTTCCGCGCCCCGTGAAGAATCCCCATCAAGTCGCCGACCGGAAGCGACTCCACCTCGCCGGCCAGGCCTCGCTCGACGGCCTTCCGCTCGTCGGCCTTCTGGAAGCGCCGGGCGCGCTCCGTGGCGATGTTCCGGAATGAGTAGAACAGCACCGGGTGCCGCTTCCGCAGGTCATCGACCGTGAGGGCATCGCGCGTCGAGAGCCAGACTTCTCCTTCTGCGCGGAGTGTGATCGAGCTGAACGGGAAACCGCCGAACGGAGATTCGGCGAAGAACTGCCCCGGCCCGAGACGGTACTCGAGCGAGATCCCGTCCGCGCGGACCTCCGAGACTTCGACGTTGCCGGACTCGATCCAGTGAAGCGGGGCGCCTGCGTGCAGCTCCATCGTTCCGCCCGGCTTCAGGTAGGAAGATTTCGATCCGCGCCGGAGTTCCGCCTCCGCCGTGCCCATCGCCGCGGCCGGCGGCTGCATCCTGCCCGGGGGCTCGTTCGCCAGAATTCGAAAGCGCGTCGTCGGCGACGGCGCCCGCTTCCGGTTCGCGATCGCCTTCTTCTCGATTTCGACCAGCGATTGCAGCAGCACCTCGGGATCGACCGGTTGCGGAATGTACTGCGTCGCGCCGTTCGATTTCGCCGCCTTTTCCTGCGCGGGCGTCGGCGGACCGACGGCGATAAACCCGATGTGCGCAAAGCCCGGAACGGCGCGCAATTGCTGAATCAGATCGCTGGCCCCGACCGCCGCCTGGTCCCATTCGCAGACGATCGCGTCGATGTTGAATTCTTCGCGGCGCAGAAGCTCCATGGCCGCCTGCCCGCTTCCCGCTTCCAGCATGTTTTCGGGGGCATGCCCACCGTCCGCGAGCCATGCGCGGAGTTTCTTGCGAAATGAAGCGAGCTTGTCGACGACAAGGATTCGCATTCACTGCTCCAAGATGCGCGGGCGACCGCCGGACTGGAGGGCAGAATCGACGGTTACAAGGGGGGTGAAGAGGTCGCCATCGTCTCACAGGGGACCGGAGCGAACAAGGGGAGTGCCGATTCGCGGGTCAGCCGGAGTCGACTAAGCGATCAAGGGTAAGCCTTTTCCCACCTGCGCCCTCCCGCTTCTTCGGAACCGTTCGACTCGCCCTTAGGGCTCGCTCACGGTAAGCCGGGCCGAACGAGGTGAAGGAATGAGAACAGACTTACCCGGCCCGGCTTAGGTATCCGGCGGCGTGCCGGCGTCACGTCTCCGCAGCCCTTCCATGATCACGAAACCCGCATCTCCCATCACCGTGTGCGGCCCCTGCAGGTCCGGCTGGGGGCTGAAAGAAAACCGGCCGCCGGCCCAGGTGCAGATGCGGAACAGGACGGAGTCTCCCTGGCGGTTCCCGCATTCGGCGTGCTTGACGATGCCTCCATAAACGTGGAGGAGGGCGGAGTCACCGGCGCTGTCGACGCGCAGGGTGCCGGTTTTTTTCGTGACGCCAATCATCTGGATGAGATCGGGGAACGGCAGCGACTCGAGCGAGCCGTTCATGCCGTCCATGGCGGACTCGTCGGGCATGTCTCCGACCGTGTTGTTGCGGTGGCGCTCGGTTGTGATCGTCTTGAAGTAGTGAGTCAGGATCGGCAGGCGCTGCATGGTTTGCGCGACCGCCTCGGCTTCCTGCCACCCCAGGATCGTCAGCGGAGTCTCCGTCACCGCGCGGAGGTCGAGAAGTTTCTCGCCGACAAACGCGGCCTCGCCAAAAAAACGCCCCGGCGTGGCGCGATACTCGACGACGGTCCCGTCCGCGCGCGTCTCGCGCACGAAGATGGTTCCCTGTTCGACCCAGTAAAGCCGGTTCAGGAACGGGCCGGCCGCGATCACCGCGCCGAGCTTGCTGTATTTTCCCAGCTTCCCGGCGGCCCGCAGCTCCTGCGCAATCGTCGACGACATCTTCGTCGACTGCGGCCGCTGGGACGCCGCTTCCTGCAGACGTCGCCGCGTGTCGTCCGTCCGCGGCTTCAGAGTGCGCTGAATCGCAGACAGGGCGCTGAGAAGCGTTACCACGGTCACCGGTTTCACCAGGACTTCGTTGGCTCCGGAACTCCTCGCTTCGCGGATCGCCGCCGGGTCGTTGCCGCACATCGCGACGAACCCGATTTGCGCCGTCTCCTTCTTCGACCGGATCTGCGCGAGCAACTCCGATGCGTTCACGGACTCGTCGTCGAACTCCGCCACGATCGCATCGACGTTGAACTGCTCGTGCGCGATCAGCTCCAGCGCCTCGTCCCCCGTCGACGCTTCCAGCACGTCGTCCGCCTTCGCACCGATCTCGGTGATCCAGGACTTCATCTTCGCGCGCCAGGACGCCAGGTTGTCGACCAGGAGAACGCGGAGAAGCGCGACCGCCGGCCTGTTGAACGCTGGAGGTTCGCTCTGGTGTGGCTTCCCGGGTTTCCAGTGGCGCGGGGGAAGGTCGCTCATCGCACGACCTTCCGCGCGAGACGCTGCGCCCCGCGCATGATCAGGCCCGCCGTGTCCACCGTGACGCTTCGAACGCCCGGAATCTCCGGCCCGACGTAAAACTCGAACGATCCTGCCGTGCGTGACATGGCGCGGTCGACGATGGTTTCTCCCACGAGCCCCAGGCCCTCGGCGTGAACGATCCGTCCCTCGACGAACTGCACGAACAGCATGCCTTCGCGCCCGTCGAGCCGCAGCACGCCCGTCCGCCGCGCCCCGTGGAGAACCTGGAAAAGGTCCAGAACCGGAAGGCTCTCCACCGTTCCGGACAGTCCTTTTTCGGCGGAATGGCCCGTCCGGGAATAGAGGCTGAGGCGCAAGGTCGACAGGTTTCGCAGGTAATAGAACAGGAAGGGGCTCGCTGCGATCGCCCGGCGGACCGTGTCGGCGTCCTGGGAACAGAGCCAGGAATCCCCCTCGGCGACCGCGTCGAACGAACGGTAGGACGCGCCGCCAAACGGCGCCTCCGCGAAGAACTCTTCCGGCCCCGCCCTGTACGACGCTTCCGCACCATCATCGCGCGTTTCCCGGATCGCAATCATCCCGCGCTCCACCCACCAGAGCCGCGCTCCCGGCGGAGTCACGGGCACGTGCGTGCCCGCGTGAATCTCGGCGTGCCGCGCATTGCGCCGAAGCGCTTCCCACAGCTCCGGCGACAGCGGCGCCGGCTTGGCCGACGGCGCGTCCACGGCGAGCTTGCGGAAACGCGCTGTATTGGAAGGGCTGGCGTCCGGCTTCGCCAGCGCACGGCGCTTCTCCAGCGCAACGAGTTTCTGCATCAGCAGTTCGGGCCTGATGGGAAGCCCGATGGCGTCTGCCGCCCCCTGGGCGAGGACTCTTTCCCGGGCGCGCGAATCGAATTCGCCGTGCGCGATGAAATCGACGGCCGCGCCCGCCAGCCGGCGGACTTCGCGGGCCAGCGCCGCCCCGTCGACGCGAGGGTCGAGCCAGTCGCAAAGGACGACGTCGATGGAGAAATCGAGCTGGCGCAGCAATTCGAGCGCAGCCACTCCGTCCTCGGCCTCGAGAACGTTGGTCGCGGAGTATCCGCCCTGGACGAGCCAGTTGCGGATTTTCTGCCGCTGTCCCCACACTCTGTCGACGATGAGAAGGCGCACGGTAAGAGAGATGATGTCACAACCATGGCGAATGCGACAAGCCCCGCGGAGCGTGGTGACAACCCGGCGGGCCAGGAGAAGTCGGCCAGGATTCGGTGGAAGACGAAGTGAAGGATCTCCGGGCCGACTCCTCCCGACCCGCGCGGATTGTCACCACGCTCCGCGGTGACAACGACGAACTCTCCCACGCGCCCTGGCTAACCCCGTACCGCCCAGCGCATCCTCGCCGACCAGCTCCGCCGGTTCGTGGATTCCTCTTCTTCGGAAGGCCTCACCGGATCCGAAGAAATCTCAGAGTAAAGCCCGCGCGCATGCCCTTCCTTGAAACTCGTTTTCACGAGGCGGTCCTCGCCGCTGTGAAAACTGATGATCGCCGCACGTCCGCCGGGGCGGAGGCAGGAGGGGAGGAAGGCCAGAAGCGCCATCAGATTCTCCATCTCCCGGTTCACGAGCATCCGCACCGCCTGAAACGTCAGCGCCGCAGGATGAAGCCGGCCCCAGCCGCGCTTCGGCACCTCGATTCCCTTGGCCTGGCAGACGAGCGAGACGAGCCGCGAAGTCGTATCGACCGGGCGCTGCACCCGCGCAGTGGCGACTGTCCTGGCGATCGCGTCGGCGTCCGGCTCGTCCCCGAGTTCGCGAAGGGCGGCCGCGAGCCGGGGCTCCGGAATCTCCGTCAGCAGATCGGCGGCCGTCTTACCGCGCGACGGGTCCATCCGCATGTCCAGCCTGGCCGGCCGCAGGAACGAAAACCCGCGTTTGGCCCGATCGATCTGGGTCGAGGAAACCCCCAGGTCCGCGACCAGCGCGTCGATGCCCGAAAGGCTCAGGGACGCGAGCGCGGTCGCAAGCCCGGCGAAATTCGCGTGCACGAGGTCGAAGCGCAACCCGGTTTTTGCGAGCTCGGACTGCGCCGCGACGAGATTCTCCGGGTCGAGATCGAGACCGACCAGCCTGCCCTTCTTTCCCGCGGTCTTGAGGAGCGGCACGGCGTGGCCCGCGATCCCCACGGTGACGTCCGCCACGATGTCGCCGCGCTTCACCTTCAGCGCGTCGCGCACCTCGTTGAGGAGGACGGGAACGTGGAGGGTCGCGGCCTTCACGGGCGGCATCGAAGCAGCGTCATGAGGGCGAACGCGGTGCCGTAGGGCTTGTGAAAGTCCCAGATCGCGTTGTAATCCCACCAGCAGCCGTCCTCCTCCTGGTGCTTCCGGATAACGGCGCTGAGCTGCTCCGCGAACGTCGCCCGCTCGACCGCAGGGAGCCGCGCCAGAAGCCGGGCGGCATAGTAGTGGCCGTAGTAATAGAAATACCCGGAGACCGCGTAGTACGCCTCGTGCGGGACCGGGCGCTTGCGGCCGCACTCGAGGAATCCCTGAAGCTTGAACAGATCCTCGAGGCCGCGACGCGCGTCGTCGAGAGTGACCTTCCCTGAATTCCACGCCAGCAGCGCCTCGTTGCAGCACTGGGTGCGGCCCAGGCTGCCCTGCGGCCGGTTGACCGGATGAAGCGGCCTGTAGCGATGCCCCCACGCGTAGAGGTACGCATTGTTCCCGAGGCGGCACTTCTCCACGATGCGAAGGCAGGGCTTGAGAAGCGTGTCGGGGACTGCGATCCCGGAATCCACGGCTTCGCGGAAAGCGACGAGTCCCGACGCGGTCGTGAAACTTGTCGGCGGATACCCCGGAGTCTGCGACCGCGTTGCGAAGTCGTAGTACATCCACCCGCCATACGCGCTCTGGTACCGCTTCAGCAGGTCGACGTGCTCCGCCGCGGCCTCACGCAATCTTGCGGCCCACGCCGGATCGCTTTCCTGTTTCGCGGCCAGCGCCATCGCCTGGACCGCGTACAGGTCGCCCCACACGTTGTAGATTTCGTCCTGGTCTCCGCGCCGCAGCTTCACCGATTCCTCGACGAGCCATCTCTCAGCCTTGCGCGCAGCGACGAGCGATGCGGGAGAGCCCTCTTCCCGGAGCGACAGCGCGCAAAGCGCGGTCGTTCCGACCTTGAACGCGAATTGCGCGCTCGGGATGCTGCCGTAGATGTCGTACCCCCAGGTCACGCACCCGGTTCCCCAGTAACCCGCCGGCTTCTGGTTTTCGATGAGCCAGCGCGCCCCGTCGGCGATAGCGGCGTCGAGCGGGCGGGAGCGCACCGGAAGTTCGCCGGTTGGAACGGGCGGCGGTGGCGGGGAAGAGGCGCATCCCGTGAAGCACGCGAGCAGAAGCGCTGTGGCGGCGCGCCTCATTCCGAGCCGGCGTCGCGGCACCGTTTCAGGATCAGCAGCGCGAAGGCGGTGCCGTAGGGCTTGTGGAAGTCCCACATGCCGAAGTCCCACCACGACCCGTCTTCTTCCTGGTGCGGCCGGATCGTGTCGGAGAGTTTCTTCGCGTAGATCTTCGCGTCTTCAGCCGGGATGAGGGGCAGCAGCCGGGCCGCGTAGTAGTGCCCGAAATAGTAGAAGTACCCCGCCACGGCGTAGTACGCCTCGTGCGGGATCGGGCGCTTCCGGCCGCACTCGAGGTAGAGCTGTAATTTGAACAGCCGTTCAAGGCCCGCCGTCAGGTCCGCCGCGGGAACGGCTTTCGAACCCCACTCGGTCAGCGCATCGTTCCCCGCCTGCGTGCGGCCGAGCGATCCGGCCGGGCGATTGATGATCCCCATCGGGTGATAGCGCCAGTCGTAGGAATAGAGGTAAGTGTTCTCCGGCGTCCGGCATTTCTCGAGCAGCCGGATCGCGCCCCTCACCAGCTTTTCGCTCACCGGCAGCCCGACCGCCCTGGCTTCCTTGAGGGCGATCAGTCCTGCGGAAGTGCCGAATGCCGTCGGTTCCAGCGAGGGATGCTGAGTGAGGTAGGCAAAGTCGTAATAGTTCCAGCCGCCGTACGTCGTGGAATACCGGTCCAGAAGGTCGAGATGCTCCAGCGCGCCCTTCTTCAGCGACTCCAGCCGCGCCGGGTCCTGCTCGTCCCGGATCGCCGCCGCCAGCGCCTGCAGCCCGTACATGTGCCCCCAGACGTTGTAGATCTCGTCCTGCGAAGCGCGACGGACCTTGATGCCGGGCCCCACGAGCCAGTCTTCCGCGCGACGCCCTGCGGCGACCGCTTCGGACTTCATCGGATCGAGCAGAATTCCGGAAGCGGCGACTTCGCGAAGCGCCATGGCGCAGAGCGCGGTCGTCGCGACCTTGAACGCCATGTGCGATCCGGGGGCGGATGCGTAGATGTCCCACCCCAGCGGCCGGCACCCCGTCCCCCAGTAGCCGCCCCTTTCCTGCGACTTCAGCAGGAACGTCACGCCGTCGTGGACCGACTGGTCGAGCGCGCGGGTGCGTACCGGCTGCTGCTCGAGCGGGAGCGGCTTTGCGGGCTCGGGCTCCGTGGAGCAGCCCGCGAGCGCGGCGACGAGGAGGACCGAAGCGGCGATTTTCATCGTCTACTTCTTCACCGCGTTCAGGAGGATCGTCTCGCCGCCCTTCAACCCCGCCTTGACCTCGTGCCACTGACCGTTGTTCATCCCGAGGGTGACTTCGACCGGCTTTTCCTTCCCGCCCTCCATCACCCAGACGGCCGGTTTCCCTCCATCCGCGCCGACCGAGCTCGCCGGCACGAGGAGGACGTCCTTGAGATCCGCGACCGCGATCGACACCTTGCACTTCATTCCGGGCACGACCGATTCCAGGGGCACGCTCAGTTTCAGCTTCGCCGCGATCATGCCGCCCGAAGGAACCGGCGAAATCTCGCTCAGAGTCGCTTCCACTTTCTTGTCCTGCGCGGACAGGGCCGCGACCGTCGCCTTCTGCCCTGCTTTCGCCTGCATCCCGCGGTCCTCCGGAATCGCCACGCGCGCCATCGAGGCGCCCGAAGGGATCACCGTGAGCACCACCTGGTTCGCGCCGACTTTTTCGCCCGGACGGTAGACCTTCAGCAGTTCGTCGTTTGTCGTCCAGTTGCCGCCGGCGAGCTGGCCGTAGACCGCCAATCCGTCGATCGCCGAGACAATCGTCAGCTTTTCGCCTTCGCGCTTCAGCTTCTCAATCGCTTCGCCCTGCGTATCCCTCGCGGCCTGCGCGCGCACCCTCTGCGCATCGCGCTGCACTTTCCCGTTCGCGACGTTCGACTCCGTCTGCGCCAGACCGACCTTCGACTGTTCCACCGCGCGCTCCACATGGATTTTCCGGCGCGGATACTCCCAGTCCGGCGTCTTCTTCGACGAAGCCCGGCGCATCTCCAGGTAGATCTTCGAATTCTCCAGCGACCGCTTCGCCCGGTCCCGCACGATGTCCGCCGTGTCCGTCGTCAGCTCTTCGCTCTTGTACATCTTCTCCAGCTGGTCGAGCTCCTGGGCCTGGTCCTTTACGCTGTCCTCGTAGTTCTTCAGCCCCAGCTCGTTGTATTTCAGCATCTGCGGACCGTCGATCGTGTTGAAGTACTCGAGCTCTTTCTGCGCATCCAGCACCGAATCTCTCGAGTTCGCCAGCGTCAGCGCGTCCTGCTTGTCTCCCCACGAGCACGAGTCGCTCGCCGCCTTCAGCCCCGCATCCGCCGCGCGCAGCTCGTTCTCCGCCGCCGCGACCGCTTTCTGCCAGGGAGCCGAGTCGAATTGCAGGAGGACGTCGCCTTTCTTCACCGAAGCGCCGTGGGAAACGATCTTCGAAATCGAAAGCTCCCCGCCGTAGCCGTCCGGCCGGAATTTCGCTTCGAACAGGTCCGGCGAATCGTACGACCCGTCCAGGTCGAGCGTCACCGCCAGCGGCCCGCGGGCGACCGTGTGCGTCGGGCGTGCGTCTTCAGAAGAGGCGGCAATCCAGGTCCCGAGGGCGAGGACCGGGGCGAGGGCGAAGGACAGGCGCTTCATCGTGGATTCTCCCGAGAATGTTGGGGTTGCAGCACTTTTTGCGGAAGCAGGCCCGCGGCACGCCGCGGGCCCCGACATCGAGCGGAGGAGGCTACCAAGAGGAAGAGCGGCGGGAGAAGCAGATATTCGCGGAGCGCGACGAGACCTCGGCGTGTCAGGCGGCGTCGGCCCGGCGATCCTAGTTTGAGGAGACCGTCCTCTTCGGGCCGACTCCGCCCGACCCGCCGAGATCTCGTCGCGCTCCGCGAATGAAAGTCCATCGCTCCGCGGTTGGACAGAGGGTCTACTCCGGTTCCTTCACTCAGTTTTCGGGCTCCATGGAAAACGTCAACGGCCAGCCCGCGCCACGCGCCATCGAATGTGCCTGCTCGATGTGGAATTCCGCCTGTTCGCGCGACTCCACCTTGACGAGGGCGACTCCCTTGAAGTGGGCCTCCCGCATGATTCTGGAGGAGGACTCAAACCCGAGCTTCCAGACTTCCTGCAGCACCTTGATGACGTACTCCATCGGCGTGGTGTCGTCGTTGTGAATCAAAACCCTCCACCGCGGCGCGAGCCGGGTCTCGACGTCCTCCTTCGGGACGGCGCGGACGGCGGGCGCGGCGGTCGGCGGCATGGGGACATTGTCCGGGCCAAACGCCGGTCGCGGCAACCGTCTTCAGTCGCGAGCTACTTCAGGATGGGCAGGGAAACGGATACGGGCTTGCCGTCGCGAAGGAGCTTCAACTCCGCGATCTTGCCCGCTTCGCGCGTGAAGCGGAACCAGGTCTGGAAGTGCTGGCCCGACCTGAAGTCCGAGACGCCGTCGACGGAGAGAAGGACGTCCCCCTTCTGCACTCCCGCCTTCCGTGCGCTGCGGCCGGTCTCGGCGCGCTCGCCCCAGTCGATCAGGTAGCCGATCCGGATCGCGAATGCCCCGGGGTCGAGGCCGAGTTTTTTCTTTTCGTCCGCGTCGAGATCCGGGCCGCCGAATCCGGGATCCGGCCGGAGCATCCACATGGCCGGGCGCCACGAATACTCCAGCGGCGTCGCGGACTTCCATCCCGCGGCCAGTTCGATCTTCGCCGCGCGCTGTTCTCCGCCGCGCTCGAACGCGATCGCAATCGTTCCCCCGGCCGGCGGCGTATGGTGAAGCACCCACTGCACGTCCGGCTCGGCGCGCACGCGGGCGCCATTCACCGTCACCAGCCGGTCGCCGGCAGCCAGGCCGGCCTTCGCCGCCGGCGAATCTTCCGAAATCTCGAGGACTTTTGAAGGATCCGCCGGGTCCAGCTTCAGTCCGAGCTTGTCGGGAAGCGGCCAGAGCCACCGGTCGTCCGGCGACCAGGTCTTGTCCTTCTGCGCCTGTTCGCGCATCGCCTCCGTCGCCATGTGGCAGTGGAAGCAGGACAATTCCTTGTTGTTCCGAATCCGCTCTGCAAAAACCGGAATTTCCTCGATCGAAAGCGGCTTCACCGCTTCGCGCTCTATCCCGGAGGCGCGGTAGGCCTTGTCCTCCGCCAGCCCGTCGACCAGCAGTCGCGTCAGCGCGTCCATCGACAGCCGCGCATCCGCCGACTCCCAGCTCCTGCCGCCATAGCGGTGGTAAACCGTCCCGTCCGCGTTCATGAGCAGCGCGGCGAACGTGAGGTCCCAGTCGAACGCGTACGTGTTGAGGTCCACGCCCTTCATGTTCGTCACGCGCACGCAGATCCACTTCTTCGCCGCGTCCCTGAAAGCCTGCGGAGGACGGACAACCTGTCCGTCGAACTTCGAGCAGTCTTTTCAGGTTTCGCAGCGGAAGACGACCAGCATCGGCCGCCCGGATTTCCGGGCTTCGGCGCGCGCCGCGGCGAGATCGGTCAGCCATGGAAAATCTTCTCCGTCGCCGGAAACCGGGCGCACGAAGGCGAGCGCGAGCAGGGAAGCGGCGAGAGCGAGGCGGCAGCGCATGGCACTACTCCTTGTGTCGTTGCCAGTTCTCGAAGAGCGCGACGAATTCAGGGTCGCGCTTCCGCAGATTCTCGTGGTCGATCTTACCGCTCCGCGTCATCAGCACGTATGCCAGTTCCTCCGGCGCCAGGTGCATGTCCTTCTTCGCGGTTTCGAACCAGACCATGCTCTCCTGCGCCGCCGCCTGGAGGTCCTCGACCTTCGGCCGCCGGGCGCGCTCGAATTCGGCGAGCGCGGCGGGGACGTTGCCGGTCTGCTCGAGGGCCTCGAAGAGCGCGATCGAGTCCTCGAAGGCGAGGCGAGTGCCGGAGCCGATCGAGAAATGCGCCGTGTGGAGCGCGTCGCCGATGAGGACGGTGTTGCCGTGCACCCACCGCCGGTTTTTGACGACGCTGAAACTCAGCCACGCCGACTTGTTCGACATCAGCGCCGCGCCCCTCAGGTCGTCCGCGAACACCGCCTGCAGGTACTTCCGGGTCTCCGCTTCGTCCCGCTTCTCCATCCCCGCCTTCTTCCAGGTCTCCGGATCGGTTTCGACGATGAAGGTGCTGGTCGCCGCGTCGAACTTGTACGCGTGGGCGATCCAGAGGCCGTCCTCGTTCTCGCGGAAGATGAGCGTGAGGCCGTGGAAGAGCGTGTTGGCGCCGTACCAGACGTACTTGTTGGGGCGGACGTCGATGGTCGGGCCGAATTCGGAAGCGTAGGTGCGGCGTACGGTCGAGTTCACGCCGTCGGCCGCGACGACGAGATCGAATCCGGCCCACTGCGCGGGCTGGGAGAGTTCGGTCTGGAAGCGGACGTCGACGCCGGCGTCGAGGCAGTGCTTCTGGAGGATCTGGAGAATGGCGAGGCGCCGGATGCCCGCGAAACGGTTGCCGCGGATCGAGATCTTGCGGCCCTTGTGGATGACGTCGACGTTGTCCCACATCTGGAAGGTAGCGGTGATGTCGCGCCACGACGGCTCGTCGTTGTCCTTCAGGTAGTTCTGGGTCTTGTCGTTGAAGACGACTCCCCAGCCGAACGTTGCGTCGGGGGCGTTGCGCTCGACGACGCGGATATCCCAGTCCTTATGCTTTTTTTTCGCGAGCAGCGAGAAGTAAAGGCCGGCGGGACCGCCGCCGAGGACGAGGATGCGCATGTGAAGAGAGTAGCGGTGGTCGAGCGTGCGGCAAAGGATTGCGAGAACCACGGGCTGGCGGAGGCTGCGGAGGCTGCGGAGGCTGGCGGAGGCTGCGGAGGCTGGCGGAGGCTGGCGGAGGCTGCGGAGGCTGGCGGAGGCTGCGAAGGCTGCGAAGGCTGGCGAAGGCTGGCGAAGGCTGCTGAGGCTGGCGAAGGCTGGCGAAGGCTGCGGAGGCTGCAGGGGCTGTACTTACTGGTGCTACCATTCCGCGCGGTTGTCGCCGCGCTTCTCGGTGAGGTCGTCAGCTTCCGCTCGCCTCCGCCCGCTTCCGCAGCTTCCGCCAGCTTCCCTACGCTCGTGCTTCCGCGCTGAAGAGCGCCTTGTACGTGAGGCTCGCCGCCACGCCGCCGATCGCCGGGCCGAGAAGATAGACCAGAGCATCCGGGCAGCACGGGCTCCCGAACAGGCCCGTTCCGAGCCAGCGCGCCTGGTTCATCGCGGCTCCCGTCACCGGTCCGCCCATCAGGATGTCCATGCACACCGTGAGCCCGATCCCGAATCCGCCGATCTTCGGCGCGTTCCTGTCCACAGCCGTGCCGAGCACCGCCGTCAGCAGGAAGAAGGTGAGAACGGCTTCCACGAGGATCCCGATCCCCGCCGAGGTCGCCCCGAGGTGAGGCGTCGCCGAGACGAGATTCGCCGTGCCGAAGATGGATTTGAGAAGCGCTCCCGCGAGCACGGCGCCGCCGCACTGCGAGACCCAGTACGGAACCGCTTCCCCGATCCTCACCTTGCCGATCGACAGCAGTCCGAGCGTGACCGAAGGATTGAAATGGCCGCCCGAGATGTGCCCCATCGCCGAGATCATCGTCGCGAGCGCAAGACCATGCGCCACCGCGACTCCCAGGAGGCCGCCCTTGTCGTTCAGGATCGCCCCGCCGCCAATAAAGGTCAGCGCGAAGGTCCCGATCAGCTCCGCCACACACGCCCCGGCCAGCTTCTTGTCCATGCGCTTCAGCTTCCTCGTTTCAGTTTTGCGAGAGCGCGCATCCTATGCCGTCGCCCGCTCCTCGACCACTTTTGAAAGCGCTTCCTTGACCAACCGGTCCACTTCGAGCCCCTTCTCCGCCTCCGCCGCCTTCTCCGGCGAGCTCGCCGTCGCGGGCGCGCGCGGCATCAGGAAGGAGCAGCAGTCGTCGTGGGGGAGATTGCTGACGTCGAAGGTCGCGATGCGGCGCGCGGTGTCGATGATTTCCTGCTTGTCCATGCCGATCAGCGGGCGCAGGACCGGAATCGTCGCGACCGCGTTGATCGTCTCGAGGTTCGTGAGGGTCTGGGAAGCGACCTGGCCGAGCGAATCGCCCGTGACGAGGGCGTGAGCGTCCTCGCGGCGGGCGATGGCGGCTGCGATGCGCGTCATGAAGCGCCTGTAGAGGATGATGCGGAATTCCTGGGGCGAGCTCGTGACGATTTCCTGCTGAAGTGCCGCGAAGGGGACAAGGTGGAGACGGGCCGGGCCCTGCCAGGGCTCGAGTTTTTGCGCGAGTTCGCGGACTTTGTCGACCGAGGCCTGCGAGGTGAACGGCATGGAGTGGAAGTGGACGAAACTCGTGCGGCAGCCCCGGCGGATCATCCGCCAGGCGGCGACCGGAGAATCGATGCCGCCGGACAGGAGCGTGACGACGCGGCCGGCGGTGCCTGCGGGCAGGCCGCCGGGGCCGGGTTCGCGGCGGAAGTAAGCGTAGAAATCCTTGTTCACCACTTCGACGAAGATCTCGAGCTCCGGCGCGTCCAAGTCCACGGTCGTCCCGGGGATCAGCTTCTGCACGAACGCCCCGAGCCGCCGATTCATCTGCTCGGAGGTAAGTGGATAGTCCTTGTTCATTCGGCGGCACCGGCACGCGAAGGACTTCACATTCATGGAAGGGAGTTCCGTCGCGAGGAGTGTCTCGAGCGCTTCCATGTCGGCCTTGAGGACGTGGATGCGGGCGAAGTAGGAGAGTCCGAAGGTCATGGAGAGGCGGCGGCGGACTTCTTCCCACGGGGCTGCATCCGGGAGAGTCAGGAGAATGCGGCCGGGCTGGCGCCGGATGCGGAGGTCGCCGAGGGGCGCGAGGAGGCGCTTGGCGTTTTCGGCGAGGCGGATTTCGAAGTAGGGGCGGTTCTTGCCCTTGAGGCCGAGCTCGGCGTAGTGGAGGACGATTTGCATGGATTAGGGGGGAGTCTATAACAGTTGTGGGCGCGGAAAGCGAGGAGCGTAGGGAGGCGGGCGGAGGCTGCGGAGGCTGGCGGAAGCTGGCGCAGACGAGAGCGCGACTGAATTGGATGGTCGTTAGCGTCCGCCAGCCTCCGCAGCCTCCGCTGGCTCCGCCAGCGCCGAACTTTCCTGTGAACCAATCCCCTGGTTCACGCGATCAAAGCAGTACAGCGCTTGCGTACGAAAGGACCTAGTTCCATGACATGCGACGCAACTCGTTTGCAGCTCACGGATTATGTAAAAACTGAGCTAACGAGATCCGAAGCCGACGACGTCGCGGCTCACCTCAATACCTGCGAAAATTGCCGATCCAACGAGGCCGAAATTCGAAAGAATTTCGGCCTTCTTCGTTTGGCAACCGCCCCGAAACCGTCAGATGCCCTTTGGGCCCGGATTAATGCTTCCGTCGATCGGATTGAGGCCGGCGAAGGCCTGGAAGCGCCGGTGCGTTCGGCGGCGTGGGTCTGGAGGGGAATGGCCATCGCCGCCACGCTGCTGATCGCCCTCTCCGCGGTCATGCTCATCAACCACCAAGGGAGTCCAGATTCGCCCGCCGTTGCACGGCTGGACAGGATGGGCCCGGGGGTCATCATTTATCGTATTACGGGAACGGAACGCCAGACGATGAAGCCCGGAGCGACGCTGGCGCAAGGCGAAACGCTCGTGATGGATCCCGGCGCTGCCGCTATATTCACGATCGATGGCGTCGGCCGATTCCGGGTCGCAGGCGGGTCGACGCTCCGAATCGCCGGCCCCCGGGCCATTCAACTCGAAAAAGGCGAGCTCGTCGCCGACATCACCCCGGGAGGCAAGGGCTTTGAAATCGCAGCGCCTCAAGCTCGCGCCACGGTCCAGGGTACGCTCTTCCGCGTCTGCGCCACCGATGACAGAACGGCGCTGACCGTCGCTCGCGGAAGCGTGAAATTCCACAACGGCTCCGGGTCAGTCAATGTGATGGCCGGCTTCCAATCGGCCGCCGTCGCGGGAAAGTCGCCCGCGGCGCCACTCGAACTCGCCGCCGACGCCGCTGACTGGGACCTGTTCAGATCGGTTGCGCCCGGCCCGCGAGTTGAACTCACCGTTGAAGCGACTTCAGCAGGGAAGCCGGTGCCCTTCCAGATCACGCTCAAGTCCGATGCGCCGACCGTCGTCGAAGCCGGCGTCACAGAGCGGACCTACATCATTCTGACCCTCGAAAGCCCCTCCGGCGTCCGCCGGCTCGTCCGCCTCGCGGCCGGCGAACTCACAGCGACCTGCGACGGCCAATTGCTCCATGGCCTCGCTTCCATCGATCAGGAAAAGAGGCTCGTCCTTAAGGGCGAACTGCGCGGCCTCGACGCCGAAGGCACCTGGCGCGTGAGCGCCCTCTTTGCCAGCGGCGGCCGTGAAGATTCGTGGGCGGGGTATGCGGAATCGCAGATGGCGGCGATCGAGGTGAAGCGGTGAACCGATCCGTGGCTGGCGGCGTCCATTCCGGTAGCATCCGAAAACTCACTGCTAACTGGAGGAACTGATGGACCTGTCGCCGATCCTTGGAAAGATCGAATCCGTTCGCGGCCGCGCGAGGCGGCTGGTGACGGTGGACGGAGCGTGCCGCGTGGCGCTCGTCCTGCTGGCCGCGGCGCTCTTCTCATTCTGCATCGATTACTTCATCCCGAAACTCCCGCTCGGCGTCAGGGCGACGGTGCTGGTCGCGGGGCTTGCCGCCGCAGCCTTCGCGGCCTGGCGCTTCGTGTTTGTGCCCCTCTCGGTGAAACTTTCCGACGACGACCTCGCCCTCTGCGTCGAACAGCAGTACCCGGACCTGCAGGACCGGCTGATCAGCGCGATCCAGCTCAACCGCCAGCGCGGCGAATTCGCCCGCTTCAATTCGCCGGAGCTCGTCGATGCGCTCGTGAAGGAAGCCATGAACGAGAGCGCGCCGCTCGACTTCTCGCCGGTGCTGCTCCCCGCGGGGCCGATGAAAATCGCGGCCGGGACGGCTGCGGCGCTGGCCGTGGTGGCGGGGCTCGCGTTCTGGCAGATCGATGCCGTGAAGACCTGGGTGGCGCGCCTCTTTACCGATTCGGTGCAGTGGCCGAAAGAAACGCGGATCGTCCTGCTTGAGCCCAGGAGCAATCCTGTGACGGTTGCGAAGGGCGACGACATGCGTGTGGAGATCGAGACGCAAGGCAAGATTCCACGCAAGGCGGTCATCCATTACCGCTTCTCCGGCCAGGGCGAACCGATTTCGCGGCCGATGCGCGCCGGGTCGAAGGGAAACTGGCTTTTTGATTTCTCGAAGGTCATCGAGCCGATGGAGTTCTGGGTCGAGGCCGGCGACGACGAGACGCTTCCCGTGACGGTGCAGGTGCTGAATCCGCCGACGGTCGAGAGGATCACGCTTCTCTACAATTACCCCGAGTACACGCAGCTCAAGGACACGGATCCGTCGGCGCCGATCGAGGACGGAAACATCGTGGCGCCGCCAGGGACGCACGTGACCGTAACGGCTCAGGCGAACCTGGACATCGCGAAGGCAAAGGCCGTGTTCGGGCGGCGGGGCGAGGAGGACATGCGCGAGCTGGTCGTGAAGAACGACGCGCAGGGGCGGCCCCGGATGGTGGTGGCGGAAATCGACGTCGTGACGAACACGCAGTACGCGATCTGGCTGCAGGCGACCAACGGGCTGCAGACGAACTCGCCCGTGAGGTATTCGATCAAGGCGATCGAGGACAAGCCGCCGGAAATCAAGATCAGCGAGCCGAACCTCGACAAGTTCTGCACGGTCCAGGCGCGGATCCCGATCCGGCTGACGACGTCGGACGACTTCGGCGTGATGAAGCTGGAGATCGTGATCAAGACGAACGACTCGAAGCGCGCCGAGCAGACGGTACCGCTGGACGCGTTCAACACGGAGAGCTACCCGGCCAGGAAGGTGGACACGGAGTACTTCTTCGACATGACGGAGTTCGGCGCGAAGGAAGGGATGGTGATTTCCTACCAGATCGTCGCGCGCGACGGCCGCGAAATCCCGAAGGCGAACGAGACGCGGTCGAGGCTCTTCCAGTTCACCGTCATCAAGCGCGACGACCTGCTGAAGAAGATGGAAGACAGGCTGGCGCGGATCCGCGAAGAGCTTCAGCGGGTGATCCAGTTCCAGGACGGCGGGCGCGGCGAGGTCTCGCGGCTGATGGACGCGGTCGGCACGAAGGACATGCTCGGCGCGGTCGAGCGGCAGGCGGTGAACGGCGCCGCGGGAAACCAGCGCCGGATCACGCAGCACATGGAACGCATCACGCACGAGTTCGACGAGATCGTCCGCGACATGCGCTACAACAAGCTGCTCGAAGGCGGCTCCGAAGTCCGCCTGAAGAAGCCCGGCGACCTGCTTCACGGCGTGACCGAGTACAAGTCGCCCGAAGTCGCGACGCTTCTCGGCTCCGCCGCCAGCGTCGGGCAGGCGAAGGACCGGATGGGCAAGCTGCAGGACAGCCAGATCAAGCAGGAAGACATCCTTGTCGACCTGAACACAGTTCTGGGGCTCCTCACCGAGTACGAAACGTACCTGGAGGTCGTGCGCTACGTGCGCGAGCTCCTGAAAAAGGTCGAGGGGAACCTGGAAGAGATGCGTCGCACCAATCCCAAGTAACCGGGGGCAGGAGGAAAAAGCCATGCGCAGATTCGCCGGACTCATCAGCACGGGGCTCGCCCTGTGCGTCCTCGTCGCCGCGTTTTCCTACGCCGACGACCAGGGAGGTAACGCCAACCGCGTCGTCCTCGAACGGGAGAAGGAAATCGAGAAGCGGGTGGCAGACCTGAAAGAAAAGATGAAGCGGGTCGCCGAGGGGCTCCAGGCGAAGGAACCGGAATCGGCCGCGCGGCTCTTCGCGGCGGGGGAGGCCCTCAAGGGGTCGCTTCTTGAAGAAGACATCAAGAAGGTCATCACCAGCATCACCGACGCCAAGATGGGTATCGCAATCGACCAGCAGGTCGAGATCATCAACGACCTGAAGGCGATTCTCGACATCCTGGAGAACAGGAACAACGAGAACGATCTGAGGAAGAAGCTCGAGGCGATCCGGAAACTGATCGCGGAGCTGAAGGGCGCGCAGAAGGAGCAGGAGAAGATCACGAAAGAAACGACGGACATGAACAAGGAGCGCGAGAAGGACGTCGCGGAGATGAAGGAAGCGCTGGACGCCGCGATCAAGGAGCAGCAGTCGCTCGAGGACACGCTCAAGCAGAACGACACCGCCGGGATGGAGAAGGACATCGAAACGGCCAGGAAGGAGCTCGAGGCGCTGAAGGCCGAGCAGGACAAGCTGCAGAACGAGACGAAGGACGCGCAGTCGAAGGAAGTGCGCGACCTGGCCGACGCGGTGAAGGGGCTGAAGGACCTGATCAAGAAGCAGGAAGAAGCGATCGCGAAGTCGAAGGCGTCCGCGGAGGGTGCGCAGCAGACAAAGGAAGCGATCGAGGCGATCGAGAAGATCCAGAAGGAGCAGGAAGCGATCCAGAAGCGGACCAAGGAAGCCGCCGCCGAGGATTCCAGCCAGAAGATGGGCTCGATCCAGAAGGCGCAGGAGAAGAACTCGAAGGACACGGCCCGCGCCGGCGAGAAGGTGAAGGGGATGCCGGAGTCGAAGGGCGCGAGCGATGCGAAAAAGGCGCTCGACGACGCGAAGAAGGCGATGGACCGCGCCGCCAAGGATCTGGAGGACGAGACGCCGGGCCTCGCCCAGCAGAACGAGCAGAAGGCCGCCGACGCGCTCGAGAAGGCGAAGCAGGCGCTGAAGGACGAGATGGCCAATGCGGAAAAGAATCGCGAGCAGGACCTCGCCGACCAGGCGAAGGCGCAGGGCGATCTGAAGCAAGCTTCAGAGAAGCTAGCCGACCAGATGGCCAAGGCCGGTGAAAATTCCGACAGCAAGCCGACGAAGGATGCCCTGAAGGAAGCCGGCGAAAAGACCAAGGGCGCTTCCGGCGACATGAAGAAGGCCGAGCAGGAACTGGGACAGAAGAACCCTTCCGGCGCCAAGTCGAACCAGGACCAGGCGCTCAACACGTTCAACCAGGCGAAGGACAAGCTGGAGCAGCTCGAGGCCCAGCTCGCCCAGAAGGACGCCAAGGCGATGAGCGAGGTCGCCAAGAAGCAGGAGAAACTGCAGGACAAGGCCAACCAGCTCGCCAAGGATCTGCACGAGATGGGCCAGAAGTCGGGCGAGAACGGCGACATGAAGAAGGCCGCCGAGCAGGCCTCGAAGTCGACCAAGAGCGCGAGTCAGGAGATGGGCGAGGCCAACCAGAAGATGAACGACGGCAAGTCGTCCGAATCGCAGGAAAACCAGCAGTCGGCCAGCAAGGACCTCCAGAAAGCCGCCGACGCGCTGGACAAGATGAAGAAGGCGCTGGCCGCTTCCAAGGAGGGCCAGGACAAGAAGGCCAAGGAAGTCGCCGACAAGCAGGCCGAGCTCGAGAAGAAGATGAAGGACCTGGCCGAGAAGATGGAAGAAGCGGCCAAGAAGAACGCGGACAAGGATCCGCAGGGCTCCGCTTCGATGAGCAAGGCCGGCCAGAAGACCCAGCAGGCTTCAGGCGAGATGAAAAAGGCCGGGAAGCAGATGGAGCAGAAGGACAACCAGAGCGCGCAGCAGAACCAGGAGCAGGCGAAGAAGGCGCTGGAGGAGGCGAAGAAGGAGCTGGAGCGGCTGAGCCAGCGGGAGCTGACGGAGGAGCAGAAGCGCCGGCTCGAGCAGCTCAAGGAACGGCAGCGCAAGATTGAAGAGCAGCTGAAGAAGATGCAGGACAACGCGGCGAAGGTGCCGGAGAAGAAGTCGGCGGCGTCGCTCGGGGAGGCGTCGAAGTCGGCCGGGCAGACGGGGCAGAGCCAGCAGAAGCAGGACACACCGAAAGCGCAGGAAGACAGCGAGAAGACCGAAGAAGACATGAAGAAGGCGATGGAGGACCTGGAAGAGGCCGAACGGCAGTACGCGCAGCAGCTCCAGGAGGAGCAGCTCCAGCAGATGGAGAACAAGCTGCAGGAACTGGTCCAGAAGCAGGAGTTGATCAACAACGAGACGCGCCGGCTCGACGGGGTCAAGAAGAAGGACGGCGACCTCGACCGGAAGGGCCAGATGGATGTGCGCAAGATCAAGAACATGCAGGAAGAACTGAAGAAAACCGCCGAAGAAGTCCGGGCGAAGACCGAGGAGGAGCAGTCGACGGTCGCGACGTGGATCCTCGAGACGTGCCGTGACGACATGGGGACGATTGCGGAGGAGCTCGGGAAGCAGGAAGTCGGCGACTACACGCAGGAGCTGGAAGGCGACGTTCTGGCGCGGCTGAAGGAGCTGGTGGCGGCACTCCAGAAAGAGCGCCAGCGCCGCAAGAAGCAGCAGCAGCAGCAGGGCGGCGGCGGCGGCGGCAAGGGTCCGCTGATCCCGGATGTGGCCGAGCTGAAACTCCTCAAGACGATGCAGGTCTCGCTGAAGAAGAAGACGGAGCGCTTCTCGGCGGAATCGACGAAGGAAGCGCACAAGGAGCTCGATCCGGTCCAGAAGGCGATCCTGGGGCGTCTTCGCGCGGAGCAGGGACACATCGCACAGCTGACGCGGGAATTCACCGAGAAGATCAAGAAGAAAATGCAGGAGGCGGGGAAATAACCATGAACATCATCACGAATCTCTGGCGATTTGCGACGGCGGGCGCTCTGGCCGTGGCCTTGACGGTCCCGGCGTGGTCGGAAGAAGAGGAACTTCCCGCGGGTCCTGCGGCCGAGGGGGACGAGGCTCTTCCGGGCTCGGACGAGGAAGAGATGGAAGAGGAGCAGATCGATCCGCTGAAGACGCTGGACGAGATCATCTCAAGGATGAAGGACGCGGAGTCTGCGCTGGCGGTAGCGGGGAGCTGGAAGGCGACAGATCCGCAGGGAAATGCGATTGAGAAACTGGAGGAGTTGCTGAGCGCCAAGGATCTGCAGGACAAGGCGATCCGCGAGATGGAGAAGATCTTCAGCGGCTCGAAGGAAGGGCAGGGGAAGGCCGTGGAAGGCCTGGAGAAGCTGATCAAGGCTGCGAAGGAGCAGCAGGGGCAGCAGGAAGGGAAGCAGCAGCAGAAGAGAGATCCCAAGCAGCAGAAGCAGCCGGGGCAACAGAAGCCGAACAAACCGGGGGATCCGGCCAAGGAGGCGTATAATGCCACCGGCAACCCCGAAACCGGAGCCCGCGAGCGCACCAGTGATTTGTCAGAACGCTGGGGGGGTCTTCCTGATAGACTGAGGGACGAGATCAGCCAGGCCGACGACGAATTCCGGAGCACGAAAGGTCTCTACCGCGAGAAGCTGATGGAGTACAGCCGGCTCCTCGGGGCGACCGAATAAATAGAGTGAACCAAACGCGCCCGCCGGGCGTCTAAACTGCAGAACATTCGGAGGGAATAGGATGAGATGGAACCTGGTGCTGAGCGGAGTCCTTGGGCTGGGCTTGACGATGCCGGCTTTCGCGGACCCCGGTGAAGAGTTCCCCGATGGACCGAAGGTGGAAGGCGAGGAAGCGTTGCCCGGAAGCGACGAGGAGGAGATGGAAGAAGAGCAGATCGACGTCCTCGGCACGCTTGAGGGGATTATCGGCAAGATGAAAGACGCCGAGTCCACCCTCGCGGGCGCAAACAGCTGGAAAGCAACGGATGCGCAGGGGAATGTAATCGAGGAAGTGAAGAAGCTGGTCGATGCGCAGGACCTGCAGAAGAAGGCGATCGAAGAAATGTCCCGGATCTTCGAGGGCGGCAAGAAAGATCAGACCGCTGCTGTTGAGGGACTCGAGAAGCTGATCAAGGCCGCAAAAGAAGGGGACTGAGGGGGCAGCTGCTCCGAGAAGAAAAGTTCCCAGGCTGGGAACAAGCAGAAGACGCCGAAGAACGCCAACCCCAAGAACGCCAGCAACCCAGCGACCGCGCCCTACAATCCGAGCGGCTCGCATGACGACTCTCCGCTGGTCGAGCGCACCGCCGACGGCAAAGACAAGTGGGGCAACCTGCCGGACCGTCTCCGGGACGAGCTCAGCCAGGCCGAGGACGATTTCCGCAGCGTGAAGGGCGACTACCGCGAGAAGCTCCTCGAGTATTCGAAGATGTTGAGCCAGGAGTAGCAGACCCGAAAGGCCAGCACCGCCCGCGCGGCTCCTTCGGGACTGCGCGGGCTTTTTTGCAGACCGCATTCAAGGAACGCACCGTGTCCCTCTTCGACCGCCGCAGTTTCCTCGCTCGATCCCTGGGACTCGCCGCTCTCCCGTTCGCAGGCGCCGCTTCACGCGTCTTCGGCGAAGACAAAGACAAGCCTGCCGAGCCGCCGCCGGTCGAGCGCAAGAACCTGATCACGGAGGGGCAGATCGCAGCGACGCGAAAAGGGCTGGAGTACCTGCGAAAGGTTCAGGGGAAGAAGGGCGAGTGGGGCGGGAGCGTGCAGGTCGCCGTGACGTCTCTTGCGGGGTGTGCGTTCCTCGCGGAGGGGCACCAGCCGGGGCGTGGCAAGTACGGCAATAGTGTGCAGAACGCGATCAACTACATCCTGAATTGCAGCAAGAGCTCGCGGAAGGGGTACATCTCGGAGCCGGCGGGGGACCAGTCGCGGATGCACGGGCACGGGTTCGCGACGATGTTCCTGGGCGAGGCGTACGGGATGATGAGGATGGACGACGACACGCGCACGAAGATGGAATCCGCGGTCAAGAAGGCGGTCGCGATCATCGCCCATTCGCAGACGCAGCTTGGCGGGTGGGGATACCAGCCGGAGCCGACCTACGACGAGGGCTCGGTCACCGTCGCGGAAGTCATGGCGCTGCGCTCCTGCCGCAACGCAGGCTTCCAGGTCGAGAAGAAAGTCATCGATAAGGGGATCGGCTACCTGAAGAAGTCCGCGAATCCAGACGGCTCGTTCAAGTACTCGTTGCAGGGCGGCGGCGGTGGAGGCACGTTCCCTCTGACGGCAGGCGCCGTCGCCTCCATGCAGCTCTTCGGCGAGTACGAAGCCAAGGAAGTCAAGAAGGGGCTGGAGTTCCTGAAGAAGAACCGTCAGAACCAGGTCGGCGGGAACTGGGGCCACAAGTTCTACGGCAACCTCTATTCGACGATGGCGGCCTATTACGCGGGCGGGCAGACCTGGGAAGACTGGTTCCCGACGATGCGGGACGAGTACATCAAGTCGCAGCAGGGCGACGGGTCCTGGATGGGAGAGTACGACGGCACCTACTGCACGGCATTCGCCGTGCTTACGCTGGCCGTCCCCTACCAGTACCTGCCTATTTTTCAGGCCTGAGATTCGAAAACACGAAGAGCCTTGTGCCGCGCGGCCGTTCGTGCGGCACAAGGCTCTTCGTGTTTTCGAA
>WSZJ01000049.1 GCA_009773755.1 Planctomycetota bacterium
CCCAGCCCGCCGGCTGCGCCAGAGGCGCGTCGCCGCGCAGCCAGGCCTCGAGGTCCGCCCGCATCGCCGCCGCGTTCCCGTACCGCTGCTTCGCGTCGGACTTCATCGCCCGCTTCACGATCGCGTCCAGCTCGGCCGGCACGCGCGGGTTCATCTCAGAAGGAAGATCGCAGCCCGAGGGCAGCTCGCCCGTGAGCATCTCGAAGAGCACCACGCCCATGGCGTAGACGTCGGCGCGACCGTCGACCGCCTGCGCCCGCCGCTGTTCCGGTGACATGTACAGCGCCGTCCCCGGCACGAGCCTCGGCGCGGCGCCTTTGTAGCCGCCCGAATGCTTCATTCCGGAAGCGTCGATGTCCTGCACCTGCGAAAGACCGAAATCCGTCACCCGCACTTTTCCGTCCGAACCGCAGATGATGTTTCCCGGCTTGATGTCGCGATGAACCACGCCCCGCGCATGCGCGAATTCCAGCGCTTCCAGCACCTGCGCACACACCCGCGCCGACTGCGCCGGCGAGATGCGCTTCTTGCGCCGGATCAGGTCGCGGAGGCTGATGCCCTCGACGAACTCCATGACGAAGAACGGGGGGTCATGCTTCGTGTTCAACCCGATCGTGCGGACGATGTTGGGATGCACGAGCGAACTCTGGAGGAACGCCTCCGCGCGCAGCTCTCTGGTGAACGTCCGATCGCTGGGAATCTTGATCGCCACCATCCGGCCCGCGATCTCCGCGTGCCGCGCGACCCAGACTTCACCGAATCCACCGCTTCCAATGCGCTCGACCAGCACGTACTCCGAGAGCCGGAGGCCGGGGCGCAGAATCTGTTCGGACATGGGACCTCTCCTCTGTCCCCCCCAGGGACATGGGAACACGGTGAGTATAGAGGAAAGGGGAGGGGGGACTCCAAGGGGAAATGCGGAAAACGGCAGGGGATGGGGAAAGGCGGGTTTGGGATCGGGTGGGCGTGGGCCGGGGATGGGGATCGGGCAAGAGACAGACGAGGGGTCCCTCTCTCCGAGCATTCGCCCCATTCCGATCCCCCGCCCACGCCCACCCGATCCTCGTCCCGTGGTGCCCCAGCCCCTGCCGTTTTTCCTACGGCCACGCTTCCGCCGAGCACGCCAGCCTGAACCCGACGAGCAGGGAAGCACTCGCAGGGTGAAGGGACTGACGCACTGCAGCATGCGCCTGAGCCGGGGACGCTCCCCACGAGCCTCCTCGGACGGCGCGGACGCGGGGGAGGGCGGGGTCGAAAAGGTTGAGGCACCAGGTTGAGGCGCCGCCGGAGAGGTCGCGGACGCCGTAGACGGATTCGTCGGCGGGGAAGGAGCCGGCGGGCATCGGGCGGGCGGGGCCGGTGAGGGAGACGTTGGTGTGGGAGTAGGTGCCGTCGTACGAGCGGCCGAAGGAGTAGGCGCGCTGGTCGACGCCGCGCGCGGCTTTTTCGTATTCGTCCTCGTGGAGGAGCCGGTACGCGCGGCCCTCGCGCGAAGAGCGCCACTCGCAGTACCCGATGGCGTCGCGCCAGGTGACGCCGAGGACAGGCCACGCGGGTTCCCAGGCGAGCTCGGGGTCCTCCTCGGCGGTGGGGAGGCGGAAGCGCGCGGCAGTCCCCTCGCCGTCGAGGATCCAGAAGCGACGCTCGGCCTCCTTCGGGCGCCGGCGCTCCGCTTCGTCCGCGCGGCCTTTGGCGCAAAGGTCGTTCAGGTATTCGAGGTACTCGGCGCAAGTCACCGGCAACTGCGCGACGAACGCGTCCGCGGTGTCGGCCGACGGGAGGTGTCCTCCATCCTCCACGCCGCGCCCCTTCACGAACGGTCCTCCTGGCATCAGCACGAACCCGTCGGGGACTTCGCTCGGGGCGTAAAGCGTGACCTCCTGTTTCCACAGACCGTCGCGCGTGATCCGCACCGGCAGGCGGACTTCGGGAGTTCCCTGCGCTCGGAGGAGGCACTGATAGTCTCCCTGGGGCAGCTCGATCGGGCCGAGGGGAGTTTTGCCGAGGAAGCGTTCCTCGCGCGGGGTGAGGCGGCGGTCGGCTTCCTTGATTTTCGCGACCCAGACTTCGACGCCCTTGCGTTCGACTTTGTGGCAGGCGGCGGTGTGCCCGTATTTTGCCGCGGCTCCGACCGACCAGATCGCGGGGACGGGGAGATCCTCGGGCGTGACGGCGAGGTCCGGCCGCGGCTTTCCGTCGCGCCACGGGAGAGACCCCGTCTCGACGAATTCGATCCCGAAGGCGCCGGTCGCGGGGCGGAGGCACTGGCAGGCGTAGACCCAGGTGCGAAGCTCGAGCCTGCCGGGCGCGTCGAGCAGGTAGCGCCATTCGCCGCCGCGGTCGTAACCCTGGAAGGAGTTCCAGACATGCACCATCCCGGCCCGGTCGCCGCGGCGCTCCGCCTCGAGGTATCGTTCGACGAGCTGGCTGCAGATCCCCGATTGCGCCTCGGTGTTCCCGGGGTCGAGCCGGAGCGCCTCGCGGAACTCTGCGACGGCCTGGGCGCGCTTTTCGACTTTCTCGTCGCGAAGCTCGCGCAGCTTCACTTCCGCGTCCCACAGCGGCCGCTTTTCGGCAGGCGGCTGATGCGGCTTGATGCGCCCGGAAAACTCGGCGGACCGCATCTCGAGCTCGCGGATCTGCGCCTCCAGCTCGTCGCTGCGCGTGAGGAGGCCGCGGCCGCGGTCGACGTGGCCGGCGGCCTCGTGGACGACGCGCTCGCGTTCGGAAGCGCCCTCGAGGAATTGACGCACTGCGTCATGAAGCTCGCGCGCCGAGGCATGGCGCTCCGCCGGGTTGCGCGCCATCGCTTTCACGCACACCGCCTCCAGCTCCGGCGCCACGCTCCCCGGACGCGGCCCCTTCGTGTCGGCCACACGCTTCCCGGGCGCCACGAACCTGAATTCCTTCACCTTGTTGATCACGTCGTCGCGCGAGCCGCCTTCGAAAGGCACGCGCCATGTCAGGATCGCGTAGAGGATCGTGCCGAGCGCGTAGACGTCGCTCCGCTCGTCCATCGCGTCGGCGTGCCCAGCCGCCGCTTCCGGCGACATGTACGACGGCGTGCCGACGACTTGACCTACCATGGTGAGGTCCGCCAGCGGCATCGGAATCGCCGACGACGGCTCGGACCTCTCCGGCTCCGCCTCGCCGATGAATTTCGCGAGCCCCCAGTCGACGATCAGAACCTCGCCGTAGTCGCCGAGCATCACGTTCGCCGGCTTGAGGTCGCGGTGAAGGACGCCGCGCGAGTGCGCGTAAGCAATTCCAAGGCACACGTCCTGGAAAATCCGCAGGAGGCGCGACGGCGTCCACTCCTCCTCCGCCCCCGGCTGCCCTGTCGCCAGGTCCATCAGGATCTCGCCCAGGTCCTTCCCCTTCACCCGCTTCATCGCAAGGTACAGCTGCCGCCCGCCCTTCGCCCCCGGCATGTCGCCGAAATCGTAGACCGGGACGACGTTCGGGTGGTCGAGCTTCGCGCTGATCCGCGCTTCCCGCACGAATCGCTCGACCGATTCAGGGTCCGCCGTTTCCGGCAGCAGCTTGAGCGCGACCTCGCGGCGCAGCTTCCGGTCGATGCCTTCGACCACCCGCCCGACCCCGCCCCGCGCGATCTCCTTCCCCAGGTCGTACCTCACGTCCTTCGGCGCGCGCTTCACCATCGTCTGCCCGCGTGCGCTGACGGGAAGCGACTTCAGCCAGTCGGCGATCGGCTTCGGCGGGTTCATGTTAAGCAGGGAGTTGCGCAGCCCCTCGTCGATCCCGGCCGCCCCGCGCTTCATCGCCTTCAGCACCGCCGTCAGCCCGGCTTCGTCGATCACCCCCGCCTCGTACAGCACCGTCTCCGGCCGGCGAGCCTTTTTCCCTTTCTCCCCCCCCGCCCGCCGCAACTCGTCCAGCCACGTCCCGACGCACGAAAGCAGCTGCTTCCGGGAGATGATCCCGAGCTGCGTGGCGGCGAGGGCGAAGCGAAGGTCGGTGTCCTGGGCCAAGTCGGAGGTCCTCCCGGGGGAGGGACGAGTTTACCGGGAGGCGAGGTTCTGCTGGAGGGAAGTCGTGGGAATGAGCTCCTTCGTCGCCGCTCAGCCGCGAGCGACGAGTTCCAGCAGCCGCGCCAGGTCGACGGAACCTCCACGGGCATCCGCGGAAACCGCCGGCGACATCGAAACGAGGTACCTCCGGTCCGCTCCTATCATGTCGGCAACCCGGTTCAAGCGCTCCCAGTCCGCCGGGGACGGCGATGAACTCAGCTTCACCTCAATCGCCCATCGTTCGCGACCAAGATTCAGGACGAGGTCGATCTCGTGGCCGTCGCTCGTCCGGAAGAAAAAGGGGTCGAAAGGCCGGGTCGACAGTGACATCGCGACGAGGACCTGCTCGATCACGAATCCTTCCCAGCTCGCCCCCACCCATGGCTGCGAAAGAAGTGCAGTTCGATCGGCAACATTGAGAAGCGCGTGAAGCAACCCGGTGTCGCGCCAGTACACCTTCGGGCTCTTCGTCAGGCGCTTGCCGATGTTGGCATGAAAGGGGGCGAGCCGCCGTATCAGGAAAGCGCCAGCCAGGAAATCCAGGTACGAATTGACCGTGTGGTGAGAAAGCCCAAGGCTCTGCCCCAGTTGCGAAGCGTTCCAGGCCTGCCCGTGAACGGCCGCGAGCATGTGCAGAAGTCGCAGTGTTGCCTGCGGCCGCGAGGGGAGCCCCCACGCCGGCAGGTCGCGCTGCGCCATGAGCGCCAGGTAGTCGAGCTGCCAGCGAGGGAACCGCGCCGGCCTCAGGACGCCTCCGTCGGGGAATCCGCCGCAGAGCCAGAGACGATCGCGCGTGGGGCCGGCCGGCAGTTCGCTCCAATGAAATGGCGAGAGTTCGACCAGCGCGAGGCGGCCGGCGAGCGACTCTGAGACGCGCGTCATGAGTGCCGGGGAGACGGAGCCCAGAAGGAGAAATCGGCCACTTCTTCGCCGCTCCCGGTCGATGGCGCCCCGCAACCGGGGAAACAACTCCGGCCATGTCTGCGCCTCGTCCAGAATCAGACGCTCCCGGCCGGCCATCCGTGCCTCCCACTCGACGTCGAGGCGAAGCCGCTCCGCTTCCTGCTCCAGGTCGAAGTACGCGCCGCCGATTGCCCGGGCCAGTGTTGTCTTTCCGCACTGGCGCGGGCCAACGAGGGCGACGGCGGGATTGCCCGTGAGGCGATCCCGGACGATCCGGGCAGCTGAACGGCGCAACATGTCTTGTATTTTAGAAACACATTTCCAATTTGCAAGAAGTTCCTGGTCAATACTCCGGGCCGGCCTTCCCCGCCACGGATCCGGACCGCGCATTTGGAACTTCCGCTTGAAACGGCCTGGCCCGATAATTCCGGCAATGCGCCGACTGCTGAAGGCCGCCCTGGCCCGCTTCAAGACGAATCCTTCATCTGCTTCCGGCCCCGCGATCCTGATGTACCACTCGATCGGGGAGAATTCGGCGGGATTCACAGTGACTCCTGCGGAATTCCGAAAACAGATGGCGGCGCTTCGGGAAGCGGGGATGCCGGTGGTGTCGCTCGACGAGTGCGTGCGCCGTGGGAAGGCGGGCAACTCTCCTCCCGCGGTCGCGCTCACGTTCGACGACGGGTACCGCGACTTCGAGGAGAACGCCTGCCCGGCGCTTCGAGAACACGGCTACACCGCAACGGTGTTCCTCGTCACGACGCTGGTCGGGGGGACGTTCCGGACTTCGAAGGGGCTTGAGTTTCCGCTGTTGAGCTGGGACGACGCGCGGCGGCTGCAGAAGGAGGGGTTTTCGTTCGGGTCGCACACGGCGACGCACCCGAAGCTGTCGCGGCTGGAGAAGAAGGGCGCGAGGCGCGAGCTGGCGGAGTCGCGGGAAACGATGAAGCGGGAACTGGGGGGCGCGGGGCCGCTCTATTTGTGTTACCCGCATGGCGCGTTCGTAAAGGCGACGACGCGCATCGCGCGCGAGGAAGGCTACGCCGGCGCGCTCACGATCGACCCCGGGCGCGTGGGACCGAAGACGGATCCGTTTGCGCTTCCGCGCATCGACGTCAACGCGAAGACGACCGTCGAGAGTTTCCGGGCGAGTCTGCTCGAGGGCAAGACGCGCAAAGCGGCGTCCTGCTGAAGTGAAAGAGAAGCTGTCAATCGCCGCTCTCCTGCCGCACGCGGGCCTCGCCGGCGGCGTGCGGAGGTTCGTGGAGCTGGGGAACCGCTTGCAGAAGCGCGGGCACGATTTCCGGATTTACATGCGGGAGACGAAGAAGCCGGACTGGATCGAGTGCGCGGTGCCAGTGCTGCCGCTCGGGAAGCTGTCGGAGCGCACGCACGACGTCGTGATGTGCGGCGACTGCGGGCTGCTCGAGTCGATGGCGGGCGCGCCGGCGAAGAAGCGCATCGCGATGATCATCGGCGAGCGGTACGCGTCGAAATACCGCGCGTTCCTCGAGCGCCATCCGGACGCCCTCGCCGTCGCAAATTCCGGCCGATGGAACGAGTATCTCCCGGGAGTCAAGGCGATTGCGATTCCCGGAGGCGTAAATACGGCGCAATTCAGGCCGGGACCGCGCGGCGAGGGTCCCTTCGCGATCAACGTGGTCGGCCGGCTCGACAAGAAGCTCGAAGCGGTGGACCTCGTCCTCGCCGCGTTCAAGAAGCTGAACTGGAAAGACGCGCGCGTCCGGATCGTTGCCGACCGGCCGTCGCGCCTTCCGATCCGGTATTTCCTGCTGCGCAAGCGGATCGAGCAGGTCTCTGGGACCGACCAGGCGAAGCTCGTCGAGTACTACCAGGCCTCCGATGTCAGCGTGACGATGGAGCGCACCGCCGGATGGTCGAACCCGACGGCCGAAGCGATGGCCTGCGGCATCCCGGTCATCTGCACGCGCTGCGGCACGACCGACTTCGCGGACGAGACGACCGCGCTCGTGGTCCCGGTCGACGACGTCGCTGCGCTTGTCGCGGCGCTGCGGCGCACACGCGAAGATCCTGCGGCGGCCCGAGCTCGCGCCGCGGCCGCGCTCCAGAGGATCAGGAACTTCGACTGGGAGCGTGTCGTGGACGGATTGGAGGCGGTCTTCCGGTAACGGCCGCATTTTCGGGAGCAGCCATGCTGCAGCAACCACCCCGAAGTCAACGGCAACCACAGAGGACACAGAGAACAACAGAATCTTTTTTCTCTGTGTTCTCTGTGGTTGCCGTTTGTCGTCGGGAAGAACCGCAGTCGTCCTCTAACCGCCGCCGGTAAACTGCGCGGATGCCCCGGACGCTCCTGGCCCTCGTTCTCGCCATCCTCGTCGCGTCCGCCGAGGATGCCACCGAAGTCGTTCTGCGCCCCAAGGGCCTCGACGCGAACGCGATCAACCCGTCGGAGGCCGCGGTGGACGGGAAGCGCCATCTGGCGTACCTGCTCGGCAAGGAGTCGGCCGCGCTCGGCGTGCTCGACACCAGGACGCTCGCGCTTCACAGCGTCCCGATCCCCGCGCAGGGCAGGACGATGGTCGTCTATCCGGAAACAGGGACCGTGTACCTGCTGCATGCGGGAAGCGTCTCGGTAGCGCCGCCGAAGGCCGAGGCATGGAAGTCGGCAACAGTCGGCGACGGATGGATCATGGTCGCGGACCCGTCAGCGGACGGCGTCTGGGTCGCGGCCGGCGCCGAGCTTGTCCGCGTCGGGCCCGACGCGACGGTGAAAACTCTCTTCACGGTGGAAGGCGCCAAGGGCCTTCGGCGCATTGCGATCGACAAGAAGCGCGGACTGGTCCACGTCGAGGAAGCGCAGACGAAGCCGCCGCGGGTGCACACGCGCAAGCTCGCCGACGGCGCCGCCGTGGTGACGCGGGAGATTCCGATTCCGGAAGACGGCCACGCTCTCAACGGACTACTCGTTCATCCGGGCACGGGCCGCCTCGTCGCGCTCTTCGGCGACGGCTTCAAGGGACACGACAACGTCCTTCAGATCGCGCCCGCGGAGAAGGACGATTTCAAGCCCTTCACCGTCAAGGGCGCCATGGACGCCCAGCACATGATGCTGCACCCGGGCGGCGACCTGCTCTTCACGGCAAACGACAACACGGGCGACGTCTCGATCGTCGACCTCTCGAAAACGCCTCCTGCGTTCGTGAACGTGAAGACCGAGGGCAAGCCGAACGGCCTCTGCTACGACAAGAAGCGCGACACGCTGTGGGTGCAGACGTGGAGCACGAAGGTCGTCGCAATCCATGTCGGCAAGCGGGTGGCCATCGGGAGCTTCGAGGGATTCTCGACGGGACACCTTTACAAAGGCGTCGCGGTCGACGAGGAGCTCGGCCGCGTCGTCGCGATCTCCGGCTACCAGGGCGGGTGCGGCGCCTCGGTCCACACGGTCGCCGACGCGAAGACGAAGTTCCTGCGCACCGGCGCCGCGCCCATGGACGCCGCGTGGGCCGACGGAAAGCTCTGGCTCGCCATGAACGACGACCGCCTCGCCGTGCTCGATCCGGGGACGAAAGCCGTCACCGACCTGGCCACGCCGATCATGATGCCGCGCGCCATCGCCCTCGAGCAGAAGTCCGGCCAGCTCCTCGTCGCGATCGGCGAATGGGTCCTTCCCAACACCCTCTACTGGCTCGACCCCGCTTCGAAAAAATTCACCGCCGGCCCTTCTCTCCCGCGAGGCCCGATCGCCGTCGGCGCGGGAAGCGGCAGCGCGTGGGTGCTCGGCTGGGCGGACGAACAGCTCTCCGAGACGCCGCTCCAAACCAAAGTCCTGCGAAAGGTCGGCGCCCCCGGCACGCGCTGCTGGTCCCACCGCCATTTCGCCACCTGGGACAAAGGCGCCGTCATCCTCCGCTCCGGCCCCGGCATGATCCTCTCGGCCACCCCCGGCGCGGAACTCCAGGGCGACAAGCTCCCCGACGACCCCGCAGCCCTCGCGATCGACGCCGCCGGCAACCGCGCGTGGGTCGCCATTGGGAGCGGCCCCGACGCGGGCGCGTGCTCGGTCGATCTCACCACATTCGCGGCGACGAAGATCCCCTTCGGGAAAGGCGCCTGCGACGTCGCGTTCGACCCTGCAACCGGCGCCGCGATGTTCGCGGACCTCGCCGACCACGCGGTCTATCGCGTCATGGGTGAAAAGCACGAACGAGTGGCGCTTCCCGACGACTTCGCCCCCGACGCAATCACCGTTGATTCGCCCCACGGCGCCGCTTACGTCGCCGCGCGCACTCCTGATCGTCTTGCGCTCTTCCGCATCAGCCTCAAGGACCTGGCGATCGAGAAAGTGTTCGAGGGCGCCCACCCCTACGGCGCCGACGCGGGCAAAACGTGGTACGTAAAGTGCACCAACACCTGGGTCTCGATGTCCCGCTTCGCCCTCGACACCAAGTCCGGCAAAGGCGCCCTCGTGGACTACACCGGCGGACGCATCATCCTCTTCGCCCTGAAGTAACCCACCCCATGCCCTCTCCCCTCGAAGCTCTTCGCGCCCTCGGCCTCGCGGAATCGGTTGCCGCTCTCGAGCGCCGGTACGCCACCGGCCGTCGCGATTCCGTAGGACAGGGGACCGTTTATGACCATCTCGGCACGCTTGCGTCGCAGGTCATTGTCCCCGGCCTCGACCGCCGCGAACTCGTCCGCGGCGTCCTCCGCGAACTCCTCGACCCCGGCCACGTCGACCAGAAATCCTGGTCCACCTGCGCCGCCGCCACCGTCCAGCTCTGGCTCGCCCTCCGCGAACCCTCCGAATACGCCCGCCTCGTCGCCGGCCTCGCCTCCTACAACGGCCGCGTCCACCTCGCCGGCGGCCCCTTCCTCCAGCGCCACGGCGAATCCGTCCGCCCCGACCAGTCCGGCCGCACCCCCAGCTCCCGCCTCCTCCAGTCCGCCTTCATGGACTTCGCCAACGGCGACGACCGCTACTCCAACGCCACCGACCAGAGCACCCGCGACGAAGGCCCCGCCTACGCCGGCCTCTACCCCGACCAGTTCGACGTCCTCATCGAAGCGGTCACCGCGCGGCTCTGGGACACGCTCGAGGTCGGAAGCGGCAACTGCGCCGACGCCGTCGCCCTCATCGCGCGCGCCACGTCGCGCGGCGAGCACGTCCCCGTCTCGCTCCGCAAAGAAAAAATGATGCACCGCCTCCTCGTCGAGCGGTCCGACGCCTCCTCCATGCACTGCGTCGACCCCGTCGGCGTCCGCCAGCGCGTCCCCGTCGAGGAGTTCCGCACGCGACTGGGATTCGTGTCGCTGCCGGGCGGGTCGTCGGAAGCGGGGCCGTCGCTGTTCGTGACGGCGGGGGAGACGGAGGCGTGGGTGCGGCTGAAGACCCTGCAACCCGCCTTGCCCGACTTCTGCCCCGGCTGCGGCGAGCCCGCCGCCTCCGCCCTCGAGGTTTCCCACTCCTTCGGAAGCCTCTTCGTCCCCGCCTGCGGAGGCTGCAACAAGTCCCGTATCGGCGGCATCCTCTCCGCGTTCTTCGTCCAGGCGCCCACGCCCGGCATCGTTGCGGTCCGGCGGGCGAGCGACAACCCGCCCTTCCTGGAGATTACGGCGCGCCATCCGCGCTGGCTCACGCAGCTCTGGCGGTTGAATCGCGGGTCGGGGAGGAATTACCTGGAGCGCTGGTAGGGACGCCGCCAGAACCACCTGGAAAGGGGCATGATTGTCCGCGAAGTGCGCTTCTCAATTCGTCCATCCGGCATGACCTTGAACTCCACAAAACATCCGCCAAATCCAAAGTTGGCTTCGGTGGAAACCCATGTCTTAGAGCCGCCGGCATTGCGGCAGGAAAACGTCAATTTGGAAGTGCCATCAAAGTCCGGGAATTCCGTCCACTCGGTTCCGGAAGAGAGTTCCTCCATTGACCTCCTGAAGCCCTGTCCTGAAAATTCCAGGTCACGCAATTGTTCACCCGATTCGTTGCGCACGATGACCCGTGAATTCCCGACAAGAATGTCGCAGAAGACGACAGCTCCGATCACAGCAAGCCCTGACAGGACAGCCCCGCTTAGAAGGACCACCCGCCGGCTGCGTGAAGTCATTCGGTCCCTCGTGATTGGAAGAGCAGGTGAGCCAATTCCGGGATCAACAGCTTCTCCAGCGCGAGCCGCACCGCCTTCGGCGACCCCGGCGTGACGCACACCGCGCGCCCCTTCACCAACCCCAGCGCCGCGCGCGACAGCATGGCGGCGCTTCCGATTTCGTCGTAGCTGAGCATGCGGAACAGCTCGCCGAAGCCGGGGAGCTCGCGGTCGAACAGGGACGTCGCGGCCTGGATGGAGACGTCTTTCGGGCCGGCGCCGGTGCCGCCGGTGACGAGGACGAGGTCGGCGGATTTCAGGCGGCGGCGGATGGCGGCGCGGATCTTGGCGAGGTTGTTGGGAATGAGGTCGCGGGAAGTGACGCGGTGGCCGGCGCATTCGAGGAGCTCCGTCGCGACGCGGCCGGACTCGTCTGTGCGCTCAGTGCGGGTGTCGGAGGTCGTGATGACCGCGCAGGTCGCGCGCAGGTCGCCGGCGTGCTTCTTGTGGTCGCGGACGCCCATGTTGGGGAGGGCTGCCAGATGGAGAAAAAAGGCGGGAACGCTGAAAGGCGCTGAAACTGCCACAGAAAAGCGCTGTAAAACAGTCTTGCAGCGACTTTCAGTGCGCCTTTTCAGCGCGTTTCAGCGTCTCGGCATTTTTTCTAAACGTCGAGCACCTTCACCTCAAGCGCATGCTTCTCAATGAACAGCCGCCGCGGCTCGACTTCCTCGCCCATCAGGACCGTGAACATCTCGTCCGCCTTCACCTCGTCCTCGAGCCGCACTTTGAGCAGCGTCCGCGTCTTCGGATCCATCGTCGTTTCCCAGAGCTGGTCTGGGTTCATTTCGCCGAGGCCCTTGTACCGCTGCACGTCGATCCCCTTGCTGCCGGATTTCCGGAGCGCCTTGATCAACTCCCGCAGCGAAGCGACCGGCTGCATCTCGCCGTCGGCGCCGAGAAAGAAGCGATCCGCGCCGGGCGCGCCGAGGTAGTCCTCGACGCGGAAGCCGGCGAAGCCGAGGGCCTGAAGTTCCTTCTCGAGCTCGTCGGACTCGTGGATCTCGCGCAGCTCGTACTCCTCCGCGTCCTCCGCCGTCTCGCCGAGGTCGCTGTCCTTCACGGCCAACTCCTTGCCGATCTCCTCGCGCTTGTCGCGGATCCACTGGTTCAGCTCCTCCTCGCTGCGAAGGAACTCGTCGTGCCCCTTGTAGACGACGCGGTAAATCGGCAACTTTCCTTCGGAGTTGCGCATCTCCAGGTACTTGTCGGGGTCAATCCCGCGCCTCGCCAGTCCGCGCGCGAGGTCGTCCAGCCGGGTCAGCCGCGCGATCAGGTCCTTGAGGTCCCCGCCCACGAACTCCTTGTTGTCGCTTCCGCGCCGGAACTTCGCGCCCTCGACGCCGAGGTTGAGAAGCGTCGTGTCCATCTCCTTCTCGCTGCGGACGTACTCGACCTTGGATTTTCTCGCGACGCGGAACAGCGGCGGGCAGGCGATGTAGATGTGGCCTTTCTCGACAAGCTCGCGCATCTGCCTGAAGAAAAACGTCAGCAGCAGCGTCCGGATGTGCGAGCCGTCCACGTCGGCGTCGCACATGATGATGATCTTGCCGTACTTGAGCTTCGAGTAGTCGAACTCGTCCTTGATGCCGGTGCCGATCGCGCCCATCAGCGCCTGGATTTCCTCGTGCTCGAGCATCTTGTCGATGCGCGCCTTCTCGACGTTCAGGATCTTGCCCTTGAGAGGCAGGATCGCCTGGTAGCGCCGGTCACGCCCCTGCTTCGCGCTGCCGCCGGCGCTGTCGCCTTCCACCATGTAGATCTCGCATTTGGCCATGTCGCGTTCCTGGCAGTCGGCAAGCTTCCCGGGCTTCGTCCCGGACAGCGCGCCGGCCCGCGCGCGCTCCCGCGCCTTCCGCGCTTCCTCGCGCGCTTTCGCCGCAATCAGCGCCTTCTCCGCAATCTGCCGCGCCTGGACCGGATGCTCCTCGAGGTACGTCCCCAGCTGCTCGTTCGTGACCGTCGTGACGAAACTCTCGACCTCCGTGTTCGTCAACTTCACCTTCGTCTGCGACTCGAACTGCGGGTTCGGCACCTTCACGTTCACGATCGCCGTCAGCCCCTCCCGGTAATCCTCGCCGCTCGGCAGCTGCGCGTCCGCCTTCACGAACTCGTGACTCCGCGAATACGCGTTCAGCGTCCGCGTCAGCGCGTTGCGGAAGCCGCTCAAATGCGTCCCGCCGTCATGCGTGTTGATCGAGTTCGCGAAACTGAAAACCGCTTCGTTGTAGCCCTCGTTGTACTGCATCGCCATCTCGATCGTCATCCCCGACGACTCGGACTTCTCGAAGTAGATCACGTCGGCATGAAGCGGCTTCTTCGCTTCATTCAGATGCTGCACGAACGCCTTGATGCCGCCGTCGAACTTGAACGTCTCGCTCTCCGCTGTCCGCTCGTCGGCGATCGAGATCGAGATCCCCTTGTTCAGGAACGCGAGCTCGCGCAGCCGCTTCGCCAGCAGGTCCCGCGAAAACGTCGTCGTCTCCTGGAAGATCGTCGGGTCCGGCTTGAACGTCACCTTCGTGCCGCGCCTCTGCGTCAGTCCGCGCGCCTCGAGCGGCGTCCTGGTCACGCCGCGCTCGTATCTCTGAAAATGTTCCTTCCCGCCGCGCCACACCTCGACCTCGAGCCACTCGGAAAGCGCGTTCACCGCCTTCACACCGACTCCGTGCAGCCCCGCGCTCACCTTGTACGAGTTCTTGTCGAACTTGCCGCCCCCGTGCAGCTTCGTGAACGCGAGCTCCACGCCTGAGAGCCCTGATTCCTTGTGGATGTCCGTCGGCACGCCTCGCCCATCGTCGATCACCGTCAGCGATCCGTCCGTGTTGATCTTCACCTGCACGCTCTTGCAGAACCCCGCCTGCGCCTCGTCTACCGAATTGTCCACGACCTCGAAGACGAGATGGTGCAGCCCCCGCACGCCCGTGTCCCCGACGTACATTCCGGGGCGCTTCCGCACTGCGTCCAGCCCCTCCAGGATCTTCATCGACGCGTTCGCGGTGTACTCGTCCGCGTCCGTGTTCTGCGCCTCGACGTGGAATTCCTTCATGGTGAAGCGCAGCTCGCCGACGAGCGCGCCCGAGGCGATCAGCTTCTGCAGCAGCTCGGGCTTCACCTTCTCGATCTTCTGCAGCCCCAGCGCGCTGTCGACTTCGATCCCCAGCACTCCGCCCGCGACAGCGACCGGCCGCGATTCCTTCGCGAGCTCCGACCCCACCGCGTCCGCCCAGATTTTCGCCAGATCCGGCTGCGTCACTTCGTCCCCCCCGTAGTGAGCCTGTCGAACTACCCGATGCTTCCGATGACAAATCTCAGGTCCCGCACGCCCGAAGTGGGCGCCAGCTCGGCGACTTTTTTCGCGAGCTCGCGCCGGCGGAAATTGAGCTCCTGCATCACGACCGGCGCGTCCACGACGATCTTCAGGATACCCGAGCGGACCGTCCCGGGGCGAGTGTGCGCGACGAGACGCGCGTCGCCGACCGCCTCTTCCCAGGCCCTGCCGACACCGAGAACCTTGACAGTCGTGTCTAGACCGTTCTTCTTCAGGAAGAACTTGATGTAGTCGCCGAGGCGGCGCGGGCCTGTGTGTTGGGGAGATGGCATGGGCGGAGCATTGTGCCCAAGGGCTTCGAAGTGAAGGAGCCTTATCCGCGGATAAAACGACTACAGCAAGTCGTCGTTGTCCGACGGCGGCTTCTCTTCCACCCCGGCCTTCGCAGCAGGTGCCGGAGCCTGCGCCGCTCGCTTGATCGCCGCTTCCATCAGGTCGAACTTCGCCTTCTCCCCCGTGCCCCTTGCGTGCCTGAGCAGCGTGTCCTTGAGTTCCTTCGAGAAGCGCGCGAGATCCGCCCCGCGCTGCTTCAGGAACGGCTCGCCGGAAAAGAGCCGCGCCGCGCCCTCCAGGACCATCGGCTCCGCCTTGATTTCCCCGTCGTCGGTCATCAGCGCTTCCACGAGCGTCTGCCAGCGGAATTTCACCAGCATCGCCTCGGGCACCTCCTGGTACGCAGGCGCCCCCTTCCATGGACCTCCCGTGCACCCAAACCACTTCATCAGCTGCCGTGCCTTCGTCGTTTCGTCGTCGCCGGAAGCGTCCATGGCGAGCAGCAGTTCGGTCGTCCCGAGCGTGCCTTTCGAGGCGTCCGCAAGAAGCGGCTTGAGCACGGCCGGCGCGCCGGCTTCCCACTTCGACGCGGCGGCCATCGTGATCCTCTGGGCGTGGCGACTCTTGCGGAGTTCTTCAAAGGGCTCCGGGATGCCGTGGTGCTGCAGCCACGAGACGAACACGTCCGCGCCGCTGATCTTCGCGTCCTGCTTCCAGGCCTCCCAGCGCAGCCCCGAGCCGTGATGCAGGCCGAAGACCGCGGTGAGTTTGGACCCGGCGTACAGCTCCATCGCGTGCCCGCCGAGGCACGAGCAGTGCCCGCCGGGCTCCGCTTCGATTCGCAGCCGGTCTCGCAGCCCCTGCACGTCGTCCGGATCGATTGTGTCGAGGCGCACGTCCGTCCCGAGCGCCTTCCCCTGGAACATTCCGCCTTCGATGATTCTCACGCGTGTCGCCTTCGCCAGCACCGCCTTCAGCATGTCCGGGCTCGGCGGCGGCGCATTCGACGCCTCGAACCGCCGCGCTTCCGCCTGCATCATCGCCGCCGTCGGGTCCATGCCCGGGGGAACCGTGAACGCGGGTGCGGCGCCAATCCCGAACAGCCGGCCGACGGAATCGAAGAGGCTCATGGGGGGAAATACGCTAGCACACGACCCATGGGGGTGGTCCAGCGTTGAGATGGGTGAGACGGTCGGGGAAAACGGAAGGGGTTCGGGAAGGACCGGCTCGGGCTCGGGCGGGATTGGGATGGGGATCGGGATGGGGCATTCGCGTCCTCCGCGAGGCAGTATTACCCCATCCCAATCCCCTCCCGGCCCGCTCGTTTCCAAGCCCCTGTCGTTTTCCTACACGTCGATCGTCAGCGGCATCACCAGGTAGATGTAATCGCGCCCGGCTCGAATGACGCCCGCGGTGAGCTTGTCGCGCAGGTCGAGCGTGATCGTGCTCGGCGCTTCCACGGGCTCTGGCGGCGGCGCCTTGGGCTTCTCTTCTTTCGCGGCCTTCTTCCCCTTCGCCTTGTCGGCCTTCGCTTCTGCTCGCGCTTCGACCTTCGTGTCGGCCTCGGAGTCGGCGACGTCGGGCCTGCCGCCGGCTACGACTTTCAGGAAATCGATGAAGAAGTCAGGGTTGAAGGAGATCTCGAAATCCGGGCCCGCGTATTTCACGGCGACCTCGTGGCTCGCCTCGCCGGCTTCGCCCGTGATCCTCCTCGCGAACAGCTTCAGCTTGTCCTTCGAGAGCTGGAATTTCACCGCGCGGCTCTTGTCGTCGGTCATGCTCGTCGCGAGGCGCAGGCGGTATTCGAGCTCGCCCGGGTTGACCTGGACTTTCTTGTCCGGGTCGCCGGGAATGACATCTTCGTAATTCGGGAAGGAACCCTCGACGAGCCTTGCAAACAGAGTCCCCGCGCTGGTCTTCGCTTTCATCTGCGTTTCTTCGAACTCGAAAGCGATCTCCTCATCGCCTTCGGCGATGATCTTCTCGACGAGGTGAAGCGCCTTCGGGGGAACGATGACTTTCACTTCGTCCCTGGGGCCGCCCTTGATCTTTTTCTTTGCGTAGGCGAGGCGCTTTCCGTCGGTGCCGACCATGCGCGCTTCGTTTTCGCGGATGACGAACAGCACGCCCGTCAGCGCGTACCGGCTCGGCTCGCTCGACACCGCGAACGCGGTCTTTCTCACCATGTCGCGGAAATCGTCGACGTTGATGCGCACGGCTTTCTTCTCGTCGAACTCCGGGAACTGCGGGAAATCCTGCGGGTCCGCGCCCGTCAGCTTGAACTGCCCGCCTTCGATTTCGATCGAGCAGAGCTTCCCGTCCACGTCGAACTTCACCTCGTCGTCGCGGATGTCGCGCACGATCTGGTTCAGCTTCTGCGCCGGCAGCACCGCCGCGCCTGACTTCTGGATTCCCACGTCGCGGACCGAGTAGCGCAGCCCCATCTCGAGGTCCGTCGCCGTCAGCGTCAGCTCCCCGTCGGCCGCCGTGACCTTGATGTTCTGCAGGATAGGCACGCTGGTCCTTGCCGGAACTGCAGAAGCCACCACTCCGACAGCCTGGGAGAGATCAGCGCGCTTGCAGCGGAAACGCATGGCCGGGCTCCGTTCTCTTTATGTGTCTTTCTTATTAGAAAACTCTTCACCTTCGTCATAGGCAGACGGAATCCGTGGAAAACATCTCACGAACCCCACCGAACTCCCGAAGCGCCAACGCCCTGCATCCGGACGCTTCTTCCTTTCCAACCCCGGAACTCCCTCAAAGCTTCCGGGAGACCTCACCAACTCCCGTGGAAGCCCGCGCCCCGCGTTCCGGCCTTCCACATTCTTTCAACGCCTCTCCGGCTCCGCTCCACGGGCCGCCGGGGACTTCTCTACAGCTTGCTTTTGCGGATTTCGTCGGCCAGTTGCTCCATGAAATTGCGGAAAGCCGGGTCGTTATCGAGCAGTTCTTTCATCGTGTCGAACGCGTACGAAACGGTCGAATGGTCCCGTCCGCCGAACGCGTTGCCGATGTCGGTCTGGGAAGCGGTCGTCATCGTGCGGGCGAGATAAATCCCGACCTGTCGCGCGCGCGACAGCGATTTCGTCCGGCTCTTCGACTGCAGGTCGGCCGTTTTCACGCCCAGCTTGCGGCACACGATCGCCTGGATCTCCACGATCGACACCGGAGCTGACGCCACTTCCAGCGCATCCCGGAGCGCTTCGCGGGCGACTTCGAGGTCGATCGGGCGGTTGAGAAGCGACGCGTACGCAGCGACCTTGGTGACTGCGCCTTCGAGCTCGCGGATGTTCGACTCGATGTTCTGCGCGACGAAGAAGTACACGTCCTCGGGGAACGGAGTGCCGCGCGCTTCCGCTTTCTTCTTGAGAATCGCGACGCGCGTCTCGAACGTCGGCGTGTCGATCCGCGCGACCAGTCCCATGGAGAACCGCGTCATGAGCCGGTCTTCGAGCGTCGGGATATCCTTCGGAGGCGCGTCGGAGCACAGGATGATCTGCTTCGACGCGTTGTGCAGCGTGTTGAACGTGTGGAAGAATTCCTCCTGCGAGCCTTCCTTCCCCGCGAGGAAGTGGATGTCGTCGATCAGCAGCACGTCGACCCCGCGCATCCTTGAACGGAATCCTTCCAGTTCCTTCATGTTCTGGACCGAGGCGATGTAGTCGTTCACGAACTCCTCGCACGACAGGTAGCTGATGTTCAGGCCCGGCTGTTTCGCGAGGAGCGAGTGGCAGATCGCCTGGAGGAGGTGCGTCTTGCCCAGTCCGACGGACCCGTAAAGGAACAGCGGGTTGTACGCCGCGCCGGGCGCGGAGGCGACCGAGGTCGCAGCCGCGTGCGCGAGGCGGTTCGACAGGCCGATGACGAAGTTCTCAAATGTGTACGCCGGGTTGAGCACCAGTCCGTGGGCCGAGGGCACGGCAACCGGGATCGGGGGAAGCAGGATCGGAGGCGTCGGAGTCCCGCTCGGCTCACGAGTGGACGATACGCCGTCCGAGTTCACGCGAATCGCCAGCTTCACCGGCCCCTCCGCAACCGCCGAAAGCACCTCCTCCAGCGCGCGCCGATAGTTCCGCTCGTAGTGCTCCGCGATGAAGACATTGCGGACCTGGAGCTCGCACGAGGCGCCGTTCGACGAGAGGCTGACTTTCGAAGCGTCAAACCAGGCCTTGAACTCGTCTGCCGGAAGCCGCTGCGCCAGTTCCGCGAAAACGCGGTCGCGCAAAACGGCACCATCAGAAGGAAGCATATCGTCCTTTGGGGGTCGTCGTGAGGTGAGGGGCGGATCGACGTCGTGGGGCGGTCGTGGTGCGGGGTAATGTTGGCGCGGGAAATCTAGCAGTGCGAGAAGTGGTCGTCAAATTTGACGCAGTGCGCAATTGGTGAGAAGAGTCGTTTTTTCTTTCGAGACACGGAGGACAGGGAGGACACGGAGAACACCGAGTACTTCAGGCGAGGCCACACCTGCGAAAAAGCGACGATGTTCTCGCCAGAGAACTGATTTGAATTTCACATTCCTCGAAGGTGACTCAAGGTGAATCTAGGGAGTCACCGACGTCCGGCCGTTACCCCTCTGTTCTACTAACCGTCACATTTTTCGCGTGACGCCAGGAATTTCTCGGCGTCAGTCCCTGCAACGGCATGTCTTTGCGCTGAGCGAGTCGAAGGGCTCTGTGTTCTCCGTGAACTCGGTGCCCTCCGTGTACCCAAATGAAGCTCAAGCTTTTCTTACAACACGTTGGAGCAGCGCCGGCAGCACCTCCAGGTACCTCGCGACTTCCGCTTCCGTCGTGAATCTCGACAGCGAGATCCTCAGTGAACTTCTCGCCGCCTCGTCGTCGAGCCCCATCGCCTTCAGAATCTCGGACGGCTCGAGCGCGCCGGAGTGGCAGGCGCTTCCCGTCGCCACACAGATGCCGTCGACATCGAGGGCGAGGAGGAGCATGTCGGCGCGGAGCCTGGGGAAGGAGAGGCTGGCGGTGTTCGGGAGGAGGTGCTCGCGGTCGCCGTTCCAGCGGGCGGCAGGGAAGGCCTTGAGCGTGCCCTCGGCGACGCGGTCGCGGAGCGCGCGGATGCGGGGAGTATCCCTGGCGAGCGTCTTTGTCGCGGCTTCGAGCGCCGCGGCGAGCGCGGCGATGCCGGCGAGGTTTTCAGTCCCGGGGCGAAGGCCGTGCTCCTGGCCTCCCCCCAGCGCGATCGCGCCCAGTCGCGTGCCCGTGCGCACGTAGAGCGCACCGACGCCCTTGGGGCCGTGGAACTTGTGCGCCGCGAGCGACAGCATGTCGACGCCGAGGTCGTCCACGTTCACCGGGATTTTCCCGAGCGCCTGCACGGCGTCCGTGTGGACGTACGCGCCGCAGGCGTGCGCCCGCGCGGTGATGTCCTTCACCGGCTGGATCACGCCGGTCTCGTTCTGCGCGAGAATCACCGTCACCAGCAGCGTGTCGAGAGTCAGCGCCTCGCCCACCGCTTCCGCCGACACGCGCCCGCCCGCGGCAGGCGGCACCCACGCGACGTCGACGCCGGCCTCTTCAAGCTTCTTCACCGTCTTCCGCACCGCCGGGTGCTCGATCCCCGTCACCACGATCCTCTTCTTCTTGCTGTTCCACCGCACCGCCGTCTCCCACGTTCCCAGGATCGCCAGGTGGTCCGCTTCCGAACCGCTTCCCGTGAAGACGATCTCGTCGGGTCTTGCGCCGATGAGCGAAGCGGTCTTCTCGCGGCTTTCGGCGAGGAGCTTCTTCGCCTTGCGGCCGGCGGCATGGGCGGAGGAGGGGTTGCCGAAGCAGTCGCGCAGAGCGGCTGAAGCGGCTTCGAGCGCTTCCGGGCACGGCGGGGTGGTGGCGTTGTTGTCGAAGTAAATCAAGGTGACTGTGTTCCCTGCTTGCGTTCGAGGATGGCCTTGGCGATCGCGCGCTGGCCGATCCAGCGCGCCGCGAAGACGAGGCCGACGAGGATAGCCGTGCAGACGACGATGGCCAGAAACCCGGGGCCGCGGGACTGGTCCTGGTAGCGGAGGCGCGGCGCGTTGCGGTCGACGATGGCGGGCTGTGCGGCGGCCTCGGCGGGAAGCGCGGCGGGGACCGGAGCAGGCGCGGGGCGCGAGGTCGCGGGAGTCGCGGGATCCTGGTTGAAAGGTCCGCCTGGGGCACGCGGGTTGGAGACAGGTGTCGTGCCGATCGGTTCCTTCATCGGGCGTGTCGAGGAAGCGGGGTTGGCGTCGGCGTCCTCGAAACGGAAGACGGTCTGGCCGATGGTGACGCGGTCGCCGGCCTGGAGGAACTCACGCTCCACTTTGCGGCCGTTGAGGAGCGTTCCGTTGGAGCTCTGGAGGTCGACGACGACGTAGCTGCCCGCGGCGGGCTCGATGCGGGCGTGCTCGCGCGACGCCTTCGCGTCCTTGATCGAGAGACCGATCCGCGTTTGCCGGCCGATGACGAGCGGCCCGCCGAGGTCGACCTTTCTTCCCTGCTCCGGCCCCGATTCGATGATCAGGAACGCCACGCGCAGCTCCCGAAAAAAAAACCGCGGCATCGCCGCGGTTTGCGACCTGTGGCCCGCACTCTACTTCTTTTCCTCCGGCTTGACCCACTTCCCGGAGGAGAACACGATCTTCCCGTCCTCCGTGAACGCCTCGTCGTACGTCGTCGAGCCCAGTTTCATGAGCTTCGGGCCGACCTGCTCCTCCGCCGGAACCGAACCGTCGAGCCGCTGGTCGATGGCCGCCTTGAAGCTGGCCAGGCCGCGCGCGTCCCAGACACCGGCGCGCTTCGGCGCGACGCCTTTGCACGTCGAGCATCTCGACTGGCCCATCCGCTCCTTGCAGCGCGTGCAGCGGATCGTTCCCTTGCCGTCGCACGAGCTGCATTCCACTCTTTTGGTCACGGTGCCGTTCACCGTCGTGATCTTTACGCCCGTGCCGCCGCAGGTCGAGCACTTGAAGCCGCCCTCTCCGCTGCACGAGATGCACTTGGTCCAGAGCTTCCCCTCACAGTTCTTGCAGGGGACGCGGGACCTCACGTCGGACACGAAGGCCTGGAAGTTCGCGTACCCCCGGACGTACGTGGAGATCAGGCTCGCTCCCGGCGCGTTCGTGGAGGCCTGCAGCCCCGCGATGGCTTCGGAAAGCCGGCCGTCGATCGCGAGCTGTACGGAGTCCGACAGGCGGCGGGTCTGCGTCTTCTGCTGTTCGGCGATGCCGTCGCGGTGCTTCAGGAACTTGTCCTTGATCGAAGGGCTCTTCCAGTCCGCCGTGAACGCGGCCAGGTAGGCCTCCGCGGCCCGCGCCCGGTTTCCTTTGGCGAAATACCAGTCGCCGATCGCTTCCTGCGCCCGGCCGCAGAGCGCCGGGTCGAGAGAGATCGCGATGTTCGCGAGCCGCTCGACCGTCGGGCCGTCGCCTGCGCCCCGGTCGACGCAGAGCCTTGCCGCGTCCACGTAACCGGCCGGATTCGAGGGGACCAGTGTCTCGAGCAGCACGTCCAGCTCTTCCAGGGCGCTCGTCCCCTTCTCAATGTGGTCGATATCGGCCCTCTTCAGGGGAATCGTCCCGCTCTTCACCTTCAGCTTGATCACGTCCTCCTTCTCGTCGACCACCTTCCCCTCCCACACCTTGCCGTCCTTCATGAAGACTTTGTCGGCGTGGGCGAAGAGCGCGGCGGCGAACGTGAAGGCGACGGCGAGCGCGAAGCTTTTCATGGCTTCCTCCTACTTTCCCTTGATGGCATTGAGGATCTGCGCGGCTTTTGCGAGCCCCAGGGCGAGCTGCGAAATGCCGCTGTCGGCGGCTTCGTCCGCCGCGTCGATCCCTGCGGCGATTTTTTCGGCTTCCGGCCTGACCTTGGCGAGCAGCTCGCAGATCGCATAGGCGGCGGCGACCGATCTCTGCACCCCGTTTTCGGCGATCGTCAGGCGCGCTTCGTATTTCTCCATGGCTTCCGCCCCGGCGCCGCCCCGCGCCGCGGCGACCATGCGGACGCAGAGTTCGAGGGAGAGGGCGAGCCGCTCGAAGTCGTCTTTGCCCGACAGGGGCGACCAGCGGGCGTCCCACGAGTCGACCTCGGAGCCGGCGGCGCCGTTGAGTTTTTTCGCCGCCGCCGCGAAACCGTGAACGAGGCGGTCGCAGGCGCCGGCGATTTCGCCGAAGCGCTGCTTGACACGCGCCGTGCGGAACGTGGCGAGCTCGGCGGGGTTATCCGGGTCGCGGATGTAGCTGCGGATGTTCTGCCTGAGGTACAGCTCCGCGTAGCTGGTGAGCGTGTGGGCGTCCGTGACTTCGTTGTACCGTTCGCCGAGCGCGTTGGAGCAGACGATGCACGCCATCATGTTGAAGTACACGCGGTCGACGGGCTCCTCGGTGGCCTTCGGGGCCTGGGCCATTACATCGATCACGTTCTTGACTTCGGCTTCCCATCCCGCGGAGGGCGGAGGCACCCAGCCGGGCGTGATATCCGGCGTCGTACCGGTTCCCGGGTCGCCGCCGCCCAGATTGATGAGCAACTGCCTCGCCTGCTCGGCGTTATAACCGATCGGCATTTTCTCCAGATAGGCCTTCAGGTACTTCATGGCCGTCGTGCGGTCGCCAAAAATCTGGCAGAGGTCAGCGAAGTCGTACATCGCGTCGGGCAGACCCGCGTCGGCTGCGGCCTGCAGGCACTCACGCTGCCGGTCGTAGTTCTTCGCGCGGCCATACACCCAGGCCAGCCGGTAGTTGATCTCCCCGTTCCCGGGCGCCCGGGCCAGGCACTCCGTCGCGTACCGGATCGCCTCGTCGATATTCACTTTAAGCCCGAGCTCCCAGACGCGAAGCGCCTGCCGGTCCGGGTCCTCGGGTTTCTCCTCGAGGGCCTTGGCGACCGCGGGGCTCGCGCTGTCGATCTTGCCGTCCATGAGATAAGCCCTGGCCAGCCAGAGCTTGACGTCCTTGTAGTCCGGCTGCTTCCGGTAAAGAGCCTCGAAAGCTTTGGCCGAGTTGATGCTGTTGCGCGCCTGGTAATAGAGCCAGCCGGCCTGGAAGAGCTGTTCAACTTTTCCGCTGCCGTGCTCGAACGCCTCCCTGTAGTTGTTCCCCGCGTCATTCCAATCCCCCGCGGCCTTCGCCAGGTCCCCCAGCGCTTCCAGCACTTCGACGTCGTTGTTCTTCACCGATTTGGCCGTCATGAGCTGCTCGCGCGCCGGCTGCGAACGATTGCACGATGTTCCCCTGCGGCACCTTGTCCGCCGCCTCCATCGCCGAATTGGCCGCCTCCTCGAACTTCCCGTTCTTGAAGGCGATCTTGGCGCGGACGAGGTAGGCGCCCGGGTTGGACGTGCCCTTCTGGATGGCCTTTTCTGAAGCGGCGATCGCGCCGATATCGTCTCCCGACTCGAACTGCGCCAGCGCGAGGCGCGACCAGCCGTTTCCGTCGTCGCTTTTCGTCGAGAGGTACTTCTTGAGCGACTCGACCGCCTTGCCGCCCTCGTTCTTCTTGTCCTGGTAAATGATCGCGATCGTCATCCAGGCCTCGGCGGCGCCGGCATCGGCGGCCTTCTGGAGATTGTCGAGGGCTTTCCCGTAGTCGCCGCCCTGGAAGTGGATCGAGCCTGCGCCGAGAAGGGCTTCCTTGTTGTTCGAGTCGGTGACGAGGATGGCTTCGTATTCCTTGAGTGCCTCGGGCTTGCGGCTGAGCTGCACGAGGCATCCCGCGAGCTCCATGCGAGAAAGCTGGTGGGTCGGGTCCTTCTCGAGGGCGCGGCGGTAGAGAGACACCTGCGTCTCCAGTCGCCGCCGCACTTCGCCCGTAATACCGCTTCCCGCCGAGACGTCCTTGTTCGCTTCGTCGAGGCTGAAGATGGACATGCGGCCCTTGCCGCCGGTGTCCATGTTCTTGGCTTCGTCGTAGAGGTCCTGGGCGGACTTTGACATGCCTCGCCAGATGAGGAAGCCGACGAGTGCGACCGCAGCGATCCCGACCACGGGGATGACCAACCGCCCGATGCCGGCGCCGCCGCCGGTGGCCGCGCCGCGCGGGCCCTCCGGCGAATCGCCGCGCATGGCCGCCATCGCCATCGACTTGGGCGACTTTGCGCACTGCTCGTTGCCGCAACCGCCAAAGCTCGCCATGCACTCCCGGTGCTGCGTCATCCCGCACTCGGGGCAGTTCATCTGGACCTGCTCGGGGCGGATGACGAGGCGGCACAGCGGGCAGACCGGGCCCTTTCCCGAAACGGCGGCGGCCTTGTCCAGCTTCGTCACTTCCGTGACTTCGAGATTTCCCGCGCTCTCGGGAGCGTCGTCCTCCTGGGAATTGATCCGGTGCTGCAGCCCCTGGTCCTTGAGGATCGTGGCCTGGTCTTTCGTGAGGATCTTCGCCGCGACCAGGATTTCCTCGAGCCGCCGCGGCGGCTTGCCGGAGGCTTTCAGTTTCTCCTGAAGCGCGACGGCGCCCTTGAACTGCGCGTCGTTAATCAACGCGGTTTTCAGGGCCAGCCGCCCGAACAGCGCGTCGTCGGCGTCGAGCCCGCCGGAAATGGCGGCCGGCGTCGGGAGGGTTTTGAAGGGAAGCGTCGGCAGGATTCGTTCGAGCTCCGCGACCAGGGCGCCGTGCGAAACGAAGCGATCGCCCGCCGACTTGGCCATCATTCGGCCGATCACGGCCGAAAGCGGCTGGGGCACGTCGCCACGGACGGAATTGAGCGGGGTCAGCGTGGCAGTGGCGTGCTTCGTGAGCACTCCCAGCGCCGATTCCGCTTCGAACGGTGCCTTCCCCGCGAGCGCGTGGTAGAAGGTCGCGCCCAGCGAATAGACGTCGCTGCGCCAGTCGACGGCGTCGCCGCGCCCCTGCTCCGGCGACATGTACAGCGGCGTTCCCAGCGCGATCCCCGCCTGCGTCAGCGCCACTTCGCGGTCCACCTTCTTCGCCAGCCCGAAATCCGCGATCTTCAGCTGCCCATCCGTATCGATCAGCAGGTTGTGCGGCTTGATGTCCCGGTGCACCACCCCGCGCTTCGCCGCCGCTTCCAGCCCCCGCGCCGCCTGGATCATCCACTCCACGGACTGGCGCAGCCCGAGCTTCTTTTCCCTCACCAGCTTCTGCTGGACCGATTCGCCGTCGATGAACTCCATCGCGATGTACGGCAGCCCTCGGATCTCCCCGATGCCGAATACGTGCACGACGTTCGCGTGCACAAGTGAAGCGGCGGACTTCGCTTCCGTGCGGAAGCGGTCGACGTAGGTCTTGTCCTGCGCGAGCGAGGCCGACATGATTTTCAGGGCGACCGAGCGCTCGAGGGCCGTCTCTTCGGCGCGATAGACCTCGCCCATGCCTCCCCGACCGATGCGATCGACGATGCGGTAGGAGCCGACAATTTCCCCGGCTTTCAGCAGATTTTCGTCGGACATGATTCTCCCTCTTGGCGGGGGGGCAATTCTAGCAGCGGGTGGAGCCGGGTCACAAGGAGCAAGGGTTGAGACGAAGGAATGACCGCCCTGGTTCGGGGGAATCGCTTGCCTCCCGCTGCCTGCTTCTGCAAGACTCCCGCTCATGATCCCCGTCGAGGACGTCATCGTTTTCAAGAAGTCCGGCGGGCAGGCCTTCGACTCTTCCAGGAGGAGCCGGACGGCCCTCCTGATCCGCAGGCTGATCGGCGAGGCGATCGAGCTGCGCGCGACGGACATCCACGTCGAGCCGGAGGAGAAGGGCGTCCGGATCCGCGCGAGGGTCGACGGGTTCCTGCGGGACCTGATGGAGCTGGACAGCGAGCAGGGGCTCAAGGTGGTCTCGGCGATCAAGGTGATCTGCGACCTCGACATTACGCGGAAGACGCGGATGCAGGACGGGTCGTTCTCGGCGAAGGTGCGAGGCAAGCCGGTGGAGTTCCGAGTGTCGAGCGTCGAGGAGGTTTACGGCGACAAGGTCGTTGTGCGCATCCTCGAAACGGAGCCGGAGATCATCGACCTGACGCGGCTTGGCGTGCCGTCGGCGACGGAACGGCAGCTGCGGGAGTTCCTGGTCAAGCCGCAAGGGTTGCTGCTTGTGTCGGGGCCGACGGGAAGCGGCAAATCGACGACGCTCTATTCGATGCTGCGCGAAGTGGACCGGAAGCAGCGCAACGTCGTGGCGATCGAAGACCCGATTGAGTACCACCTCGAGTACGTGACGCAGATCTCGGTCGACGCCAAGCACGGAATCACGTTCGCAAACGCACTGAGGAACACGCTTCGCCAGGACCCCAACATCCTCATGGTCGGCGAAATCCGCGACGCGGACACTGCGGGGATCGCGATCCAGGCCGGTTTGACCGGCCACCTGGTCTTCTCAACCGTACACGCTCGCGACGCGATCTCCACGATCACCCGCCTCATCGACCTCGGCGTCGAACCCTTCCTCGTCGCCAACGTCCTCAACATCGCCATGGCCCAGCGCCTCGTCCGCCTTCTCTGCCGCGAATGCCGCCGCCGCGTCCCGGTCGACAAGGCGAAGATCCGGAAGCTCGCGCCGGGATTCGACGGGCCCGTCTACGGCCCCGCCGGCTGCCCCAGCTGCGAGAGCACCGGCTACCGCGGCCGCACCGGCGTCTTCGAGGTCGTCACCGTCACCGAGAAAATCCGGAATCTCATTGTCTCGAAGGCTTCCGAGGACGACATCCGCAATGCGGCCATCGCCGAAGGCATGCTTCCCATCCACCGCGCGGCGATGGAGAAGGTCGCAGCCGGATTGACGTCGCTCGAGGAGATCGAGCGAGTGATCGGGTAATGAAAAGCCGAGTTGCGAGTTGCGGGTTGCGGGTTGCGAGGAAAAAGGCCCAGCCCACCGCAGACCTCGCCGTCACCGGGGCGCTGATCGCAACCATGGGAGACGCGCCTGGCCCGCGCACCGGCGCCGCGATGCGGGAACTCGGACTGGTGAAGGGCGATGTCGTCGCGAAGGACGGGCGGATCGTCGCGGTGGGGAAGGGCGCGGCGAAGGGATTTGGCGTGAAGCGCACGATCGAGGCGCACGGGCGGCTCGTCACTCCGGGGCTGATCGACCCGCACACACACGCCGTCTTCGCCGGCACGCGGGAAGACGAGTTCGAACTCCGCAACTCCGGCGTCACTTACGCGGAGATCGCCTCAAAGGGCGGCGGCATCGCGAAATCCGTTGCGCAGGTCCGCGCCGCTTCGCTCAAGCAGATCAAGGACCGCACCCGCCCCGCGCTGCGCCGCATGCTCGAGCACGGGACGACGACGGTCGAGATCAAGAGCGGCTACGGGCTGTCTCTGAAGGACGAGCTGAAGCTGCTCCGGGCCGCGAAGGAACTCGGCGAGGAAGGCCCGATCGACGTCGTGACGACCTTTCTGGGAGCCCACGAAGTCCCGCCGGAGTACCGCAACGACCGCGCGGCGTACGTCCGGCTCCTTTGCGACGTCATGATCCCCGAGGTCGCGAAGAAAAGGCTCGCGCAGTGGTGCGATGTCTTCTGCGAAAAAGGCGTCTTCGAGATCGACGACTCCCGGAAGATCCTGGAAGCGGCGAAGCGCGCCGGCCTGGGCGTGCGCCTCCACGCCGAGGAGTTCGCGACCCTCGGCGGCGCCAGGCTCGCCGCGGAGCTCGGCGCCGCTTCCGCCGACCACCTCATGGCGATCGACGACGCGGGCATTGACGCGATGCGTCAATCAGGAACGGTCGCTGTGCTCCTGCCCGGTACAACCTTCTTCCTCGGCCTCCCCCGCTACGCCCCCGCCCGCCGCCTCATTGACGCCGGCATCCCCGTTGCCCTCGCCACGGACTACAACCCCGGCTCGTGCTATACCGAGTCTCTCCAAGTCATCGGGACCATCGCCGCGACCCAGCTCAAGATGACCGCGGCCGAGATCCTGACGGCTTGCACGGTCAATGCCGCTCATGCGCTTCGGCTTCCAGATCGCGGCCGGATCGCGGAAGGGCTACTGGCAGATCTAGTGGTGTGGGATCTCGACGATGTGAGGAAGCTGACCTACCACTTCGGAGTCAATCAGGTTCAGATCCTCGCCAAGCGTGGGCGCGTGACGTCTGGAGAGGAGTTTCGATGAGCGAAACAAGGATCGACTGGCGGTTCGACGCTGTCTCCGTCAAGACAGCATATCGGGCAATGCTCGTCCTGCTCGCAAAGGCGAGAAACGAGGAAGGGTTCGAGGACCTCGGCGAATTTCAGGCAGGGCTCCAGTTGCTTACCGAAGATCGAACGTTTGATCCCGATAGAAAGCAGGATTGGCTGCGCGCGATTGACGAGGCGCGTGAGCAGGAGAAACAGGAAGAGCTGCCCAGGGACTGACATCTCGCAAACGACCACTTTGTGCCGCCCCGGCCTGGTCGCGATCCAGCGATTCGAAAAGAAGCCCTTGGCACCTCCTTCCCCGTACCCGCCTCACACGGCGAAAACTCAGGTTCCCAGCACCCGCAGGCCCCGCGAACGTGCCGCTGCTCCCAGCTCATTGTCGAGCGTGATGAATATGAATCCCTTACGCCCGATGTCTCGTGCGAGGGAGAGAGCCGTGGCCAGATGCACGGCGTCCGCCCCCCTGAGCCGGTCCTCGCGGGCGATCGAGAGAGAATCTTCGATCAGGTCGTCGGCTACGGGATGAAGTGAAAAACGGGCGAAAGCTTCCATTACCTCCCTCAGTACCAGCGACGCCTGGGCGGGATTGCTTCTGTTTCTCCGCGCGAGCGCCGACACCACCTCCGGAAGGATCAATCTCGAGGCGGCATGACGAGTCTTCTGGCGGAGGAGGCTTTCGAAGCGGCCGCGGACGCTGGAAGAGGCATCGTGAGCTTCGATGACGGCGCTTGAGTCCCAGAAATTCACCGGCGGTTCGCCAGGAACTCTTCCAGGATGCCGGGCATCGGCACGCCCTTGAAGGGAGGGATCGGCCCGGATTTTTTCGGCCGAAGCAGCCGGCCCGATTCGTAGAGTCGCTCAAGCTTCCGGTCCAGGGCGCTCATCTTCCTTTTCTTTGCCTGCTTGCGCGGCTGGATGACCTCGGCGATCAGTTTGTCGTGGGAGACGACAAGAACTCGCCGGCCCTCCTGCACCGCGCGCAGGGCAGCGCTGACGTGGGCCTGGAACTCCTTGACGCCGTAGACCAAGTCCTTCATATGGGTATACCGTATATACGAATTCAACCCGAGATGCAAGCTCTTCGCGGCTTGATCGGGCGCGCAGGTCTCCCGGATGGAAATCGTCGCGTCGTAATCGGCTCCCTCCAGCTCGGCGCCCTCATCGCTCCACCTTCCCCTCCCTTTTCCCGCGCAGCGACTCCAGGATCCTCAGGTAGCTGAACATCCGCGGCTGCGGGATTTCGCCGCGCTCGACCGCTTCGCGGACGCCACAGCGCGGCTCGTGGTCGTGGGTGCAGTCGCGGAAGCGGCATTGCGGGACGTGGGGCGCGAACTCGGGGAAGTAAGAGGAGAGATCCCGCGCGGAGATCTCCCAGAGTCCGAAGGACCGGATCCCCGGGGTGTCGATGACGCGGAGGCCGCCCTGCAATTGCAGCAGCGCGGACCCGGTGGTCGTGTGCTTGCCCTTGCCGCTTCGCTCCTGGACTTCCCCGACACGGATCTTGCGGGAGGGATCGAGGGCGTTGACGAGCGAGGACTTGCCGACGCCGCTTTGCCCGACGAACGCCGCAAGCTTCCCGGAGAGGAACTGGCGCAGTTCGGGCAGGCCTTCGCCGGACTCGGCCGACACGACCGCGACCGGCGAGCCGGCGTTGCGGAAGATCTGCAACTGGGCGTCGAGGACGGTGCGATCGACGGGCGTCATGAGATCGGCCTTGTTCACGCAGACGAGTCCGGTGGCGCCGCCGTAGGCCGCCGCGATGAGGAAGCGGTCCACGAGTCGCGGGCGGAAATACGGCTGAGCCGCCGAAGCGACGATCGCGACGACATCTATGTTTGCGGCGATGACCTTTTCCACGTGGCCGAGGAACGGATCGGGGCGCGACAGGCGAGTCCGGCGCGGCATGACCTCGACGACTTCCCAGCCGCCGCCGCGGTCTGCGAGGCGGATGTCGTCGCCGGGCGCGAGCCCTTCCTCGACGGAAAGGCGCGCGTCGACCTCCTCGTTCTCGACGACGGCCCGGCAGGTCCCCGGCCCCACGCCGACGACCAGCGCCGGTGTCCCCGGGACCGCCGTTTCGTCGCCGCCCGCCTCGGCACGCGCCCCTTCCTGCGCCAGCAATCGCGCGGCCCAGTCGCCGATCGAGTCCTTCCGCCGGCGCACATTGCGCTCGACCGACGGCGCGTCATCGCTCCCGTCCCACCCCTCGTCCTTCTTCGACGTCTTGAAATACGCAGCGGCGCGCCGCGCTTTCGACGCGCGCTTGAACAGCATCCGCTTCTGGTTCTTGTCCAGCCCTTCGAGTCCGTCCAGGGTCTTCCTGCGAAAATCGTTGCCCATGGCTGTGGTGTCTCCGGTCGGTTTTTGGGGGAAGTGTCGGCACTCCCTCGAGGCGCTTCGCCCGGGATGGAGCGGTAGCGCATTCGAAGGAAACGGGGTTGAGGCGAGCGCCTCCCGCCCCGGCCGACCGGAGAGATTTCCCGGCTAGCTCGCGGAAGCGGAGGCGCGCGCAGCGACGACACGGGGAGCGAGTGTCTTCGGCATAGCGGGCCTCCTTTCGCGAAAGAAATGGTAAAACGACCGGACGGAGTCTAGCGGAATCCCGGACTGCCGTTCAACGCCGAAATGGCGAGAAAGGTTCGCGCGAATCTGGTTGGCCCTTCCTGACGGGCCGTGCCAAAATCCGCGCCTCGCGCGGCGGTCGCGCCACCCAGGGAGAGACTACGATGGAAAACAAGACGGCGGAAACGACGGCCAAGGCCCCCAGCGCGATCAACGCCTCGGTGGCGGAACTTCTCTCGGTCGCCGCTTCGATGGCGGCGGGATTTGAAGCGGGGGTCGAGTATCACGTAAACGCGGGGCGCAAGCTCGGGATCGCGGACGAAGATCTGGTCCAGGCCGCGAACGTCGGACTGAAATTGAGGCAGGCGGCGACCGAGGGATCGGTGCACATGGCGCGCGAGCTGCTGGCGCCCGGCGAAAAGGGACATGAGCACGGCGAGGGCGGGTGCGGCTGCGGGCAGAACAAGGGCGGGTGCGGGGACGACCACGGGCACTAGGTTATGGCGCACAACCTCCCGCAATATCGCCCTTCGGGGTTCTTTCGCCCGCTCGGGCCGGTCCTGTTTCTCCTGGCCGCGGTCGCCGGCACGCTGCTGGCCGGCCTGTACCAGGGACTGATGAACCTGATCCCGTTCGTCTACATCAACATGCTCATCTGCGCCGCCTTCGGAGCCGCCCTGGGCTTCGGAGGAATGTGGGCGGTCAAGACGGGGCACTGCCGCAACCGCATGATCGGGCTCTTGTTCGCGCTTCCGCTCGCCGCCCTGCCGGTGGGCGCTTCCTATTACTGGGATTACCGGCACCTGTTGTCGGAGGTCGAGAAGCAGACCCCGGAAATGAAGGCAGAGGAGATCCGGCAGGCGATTCCATTCGGCCGCTATTTCGAGGTCAAGCGGGAAGCGGGCTGGAAGATCAAGAGCATCGAGATCTCGGGCGTGGGCGTGATCGCGATGTGGGGTGTCGAAGCGCTGATCGTGTTCGTCATCGCTCTCGGCATGGTCTACGTCTCGACCGGAAATCCTTACTGCGAGCGCTGCAACCGATGGGGAGAAGCTCGCGTCCTGCGCATCGCCGGCCTTGGCCGCGCCCAGGTGGATCCGCTCCTATCCAAGGGAGACCTCGACGCCGTCATCGCGCTGCAGGCGCCCCCGGAAGCGGACGCTTCTACGGGGCTCGAGTTCACGGGGACGCTGTGCGGAGGATGCGCCGACACGGGATTCCTGACCGTCGAAGAGAAGCTCATCACGACCGACAAGAAGGGAAAGTCGGAGGAGAAGTCGAGCACGTTGGTCGAACACGCGATGCTGAATCCCGGCCAGCGGGCGCAGCTCGAGGCCCGGTTCGGGCAGGCGTCCAGGGCTTAGTCGCCGGTTACGCGCGCGTCCTGCTCCGCCGCGAGCTCCACCTTTCCGCCCGAGGGTTCGACAACGAAGCAGTGCCGAACGAGCTTCCCGCCGGAAGCGGCGACCGGCGCACCGAGAAGAATGAGGCGGAAGCGCGCGCCGTCCGGAGCTTCAGGAGTCGGGACGCAGACGACCTGCTCGGGCCGCCCGGGACGGCAGGGGAACGGGCGCGACAGGACTAGTGTCCCGAGGAAGGCTCCATCGTGCGAAAGCTTCACAAGCGTTGTTGAAGAAGCCCCTTCTGCCGGGACTTCGAGCGCGTAGAAGACGTCTTCCAAAGGAGCGTACGCCAGCCCGGAGAGGTTGCGCCCGTCGAGAGAATCCCCCGCGTCCCAGCGGCGCGCGACCGGGTCGAAGACATAGAAGACGCCGTCGCCGCCTGAAGTCATGACGGCGAGCCGGCGGCGCTTCAGGTCGAACGCAACGCCGCAGGGAAGGTCGAGGTCCGGCACGTCGTCTGCGATCCCGGGAGCGATTTCTTCCAGCAGATGCCCCGTGCGGTCGAGAACGAAGGCGCCCTGGCTCGAGACCGCGTAGAGGACGCCCAGGTCGCGGTCAATCGTGACGTGGCTGACGGGGCGCGGAGTGCGATGAAGCGTTCCCGCCAGGACCTGTTCGGGTGTGAACTCGGCAGGGCCGAGGCCGTCTCCGTGGATCTCGATGTGCGAGACGGCGGGGAAGCGGAGGGCGCGGGCGGCCTTGAAGCGGGCATCGACCACCTCCGCGGTTGCGGACTTGTGAAGTTTCGCAAGCCGGCCGCGCGATCTCTGGAATCCCCATGAAGGGTTCGCGGCGCCGACCTGCACGGGTTTTCCGTCCCAGATTTCGCCGCCCTGGAGGCTCAGGACTTCGCCGCCGGCCCACTCGGACACGTTTTTCGCGAAGGCCTCGAACGACTCGTCCTCGACCGACGTGGCCTGGGCGAACGGCTCGCCTTCGGTGCCGATCCGGCGCAAGATGGGAACGCTGTCCGGCACGCCGCGAACGACCTGCGACACAGGTCCTGTCACGACGACCATCCGGAGGTCCGCCCCCTGCGCGACCCGCACGTCCCACCGCACGCGCTCCTTGCCGCTGAGCACCAGCACGACCGGCGCGCCCGTCTCCGAGACTTCCACTTCCGCCCGCGCTCCCCGTGTCTTCTCCACCCGCCCGCGCTCGAAGCCGACGGCGTGGACTTCCGGCGCCGTTTCCTTCGCAGAGCGGACGTCGAAGCCCGCGACTTTCCGGCGCAGGTCCGTCCACGACTTCGCGAGCTCCCCCGCCAGCTCTTCCTTCCCGGCCGCAAGCAACCGGTCGTGCTCTTCGCGTATGTCCCGGAGCATCCCGGCGTCGTCCTGCGGCACGAGATCGGGCGGGGTCCAGAAGCGGTCGAGGACGTCCTTCGCTTTCGCGCTCAGCTCGACGTCCCCGGAGGCCGCCGCGCGTTTCAGTTCCGCGAGCGCGGGCTGGCCAAGCCTCGCCAGTTCCGCTCCCGCCTTCTTCGCCTCGGCCGCGTCCTGGCTCGTGAGATTCTTGACGAGCGTCGCGATGTGGGGACGTTCTTCAGCGAACGCGGGAAGCACGGTGATGGACAACGCAAGGACGAGGGAAGTCCGCATGGCATTTCTCCGGGATCGGGTTGACGCTGAAGTCGCTACCCCCGTCTAACGACGGCTTCCCGGGAAGGTTGGCGACGACGTCAGGCCTGCGCGCCGATGATGTCCTCGACCGACCTTAACTTCTCCGTCTTCACGAACTCGTAGATCCCACGCACCACCTGCCCCGGCAGCCCCGGCCCGCCGTACACGAACGACGTGTAGAGCTGGACGAGCGAAGCGCCGGCCTTCATGCGAGCGATCGCGTCTTCGGCGGTCGCGATGCCGCCGACGCCGATGAGCGGGAGGCGTTTGCCTACTTTTCCGCGCACCTTGCGGAGCATCGCGAGGGATTTGTCGCGGAGAGGCGCGCCGGAGAGGCCGCCTGGGCGGTCTGGAAACTGGTCCTTGAGCACGCTGCGGTCGAGCGTGGTGTTGGAGATAACGAGGCCGGAAGCGCCGCCCTCGAGGGCGCCGGCCAGCGCTTCGTCGAGCTGTGCGTCGTCGAGATCGGGCGCGAGCTTGACGAGGACCGAGCGCGGCTTGGCGAGCTTCCGGTTCACGGCGTCGACCGCCGCGAGGATGTCGAGAAGAGCGCGGCGGCTCTGGAGGCTGCGCAATCCGGGGGTGTTCGGCGACGACACGTTGACGACGGCGTAGCGCATCTCGTCCTTCAGCGCGTCGAAGACCGCAGCGTAATCCTCGGGCGCCTTCTCCGCCGGAGTGTCCTTGTTTTTGCCGAGGTTCACTCCGAGGATTCCGTTGAAGCGCTTCCCGGCAAGCCGCTCTTTCACTGCGGCCGCGCCGTTCGAGGGAAAGCCGAGCGAGTTGATGAGCGCGGCGGCTTCGGGTAGCCGCCAGACGCGTGGTTTGCCGTTTCCCGGCTGCGGGCGCGGCGTCACGGTGCCGACTTCCACGCACCCGAATCCGAGCGCCATGAGCGCCGCGACGGCGTCGGCGTTCTTGTCGAGCCCCGCCGCCGCGCCGAGCGGGTTGGCAAACGTCATGCCGAAGGCCCGCACTTCCAGCCGCGGATCTTTCGGCCCCGCAAAACAGCGCAGGATCGCCAGGCCGCCCGGCGTCGCCTGCGCGGCCCGCAGCGATTTCAGCGCGAGGCCGTGGGCGCGCTCCGGCTCTAGCGTGGAGAGGATCGGGTAGACGAGGGAGCGGTACATCGCGTGAATGACGATAGCCTGTGCGGCACGCGGCGAGCGAACAACTTGAAGGTTGGCGGTCAGGATCGCCGCTTTGTCAGCCGAAGCAGCGCCTCCAGCGCTTCCTCGAATTTCGCCTCCATCCCGTCGGCGGTTGCGCCCGCTTCCAGCCGCTCGAAGTCGGCGCGTGCCAGGATCGGTCCCACGAGGTTGCCGGGACCCAGCCGGTCCTTCAGCATTCCGGCGAATCCCGCAACGAGGCGGTTGTTGCGGTCGAGTTCGGTGAGAAGCGAGGGGACGCTTCGGGTTTCCCAGTAGGAGCCCTCGTCTTCGACCTCAGGGCCGAATCCGAGCTCTCGCGCCGCGTCGAGCACGGCCACGACGGAGAGGTGGGCGCGGAGGAAATTCTCGATTCCCCCGAGCGCGGGGTCGGAAGCGTACTGGGTCTTGCAGTGCCAATCCCCGAACCAGCGTCCCCCGTGCTGCGGAACCGCGAGCCGCACGCCGCGATGTTCGAACGTGTCCGGCAGACGCGCGACGCCGAAAAACGCGGTCTCCGATCCGGGGACATGCAGGCCGAAGAAAGCGAGCTCGTCGGGGTCGACGGACGCCGAGAATTCGGTGTCATTCCAGTCGGCCGCCGCGCTCGGGCTTCCCTTCGCGTCGAGCGCGACGGGGACGTACAGGCATCCGAGGAAAAACCGTTCTGCCTGGGCTTTCTTGAGCTTCGGGCCGTGAAGCGCCAGCACAGATTTGTCGACGCGGACGTCAGGGATGGCGGCCGCGCGCTCTCGAAGCTGTTCGAGTCGGCGCACGACTTCCGTGCGTTCGGTGGCGGCGGGAAGAGTAAGCGTGTAGTGAATGGTCAGGCCCATGGAATTTCTCCTGCGCGAAATGAGGAAGGAGCCCGGAGAAGTTCCGGGCAGGCGCCGGCCACAAAACGAATCGCGAGGAGCAAAGTCAATCCACCCCCCGCCAATTTCTCGAATCTCCGAGGGGCGGGCTGCGCGCATAAAAGGGGCATTCCCGGGGAATCGCACAATTCCGTGCCTTCCCGCGCGTTCCTGATTCAGCGCCCCCATCCGAGGTCCCGATGCTCCGAGCCATCGCCGTCGCCCTCGCATTAACACTCCCCGCCGCCGCCCAGAACGCCGACGCGACGAAAGCGCTCGAGCGCTTCACCGAACTCCGCCCCGGGGACGACGACCTCGCGATGTACCGGCTCGACTGGGCGCCGGATCTTGCGGAAGCGCAGAAGCGCGCAGCGAAGGAAAAACGCCCGGTGCTGCTCGTCGTGATCCACGCGAAATACGGCGACATGGTCACGGGGCACTGCTGAGCGACGGCGACCCAGGCGCGGGGGCTTGCCCTCGCCGACGCGGCGGTCGCCGCGATGCTCAAGGAGTTCGTGGTGGTTTCGTGGCACGGGCACCGCGACGACGCGAACCTTCCGGCGGTAGTGCAGGAGGTCTGGAGCGCGAAATTCAAACCGGGCGCGGGCAACGGGCAGCAGTCGAACGTCGACGCGTGCGTGATGGACGCCGGCGGGAAGATCGTGCGGAAGTGGGACGCGATGGCGAAAGGTCCGGGGCCGCGCGACCGCGGCAATCCGGGCGACAGCGCAACGGCGGTGAGATGGAGGGAGAATCTGGCGGAAGCGCGCAAGGCCCTGGGGCTCGGGGAGCCTGAGGCCCCGCGACCGGTGAAGCTGCCGGGGCTGCCGGAGGGGGCCGCATCCGGGATCCGCGTCTTCACGCGGCTCGACGACAGGGGGATGCCCGCGTACTACGCGCCGGTGGTGGAGCTGGTGCCGATGGCCTCCGAGGACTGGGCGCTCCTGGCGCTTCCCGCGAAACCGGCCAAGCTCGACGCTTCGGCGTTCCTGCCGTGGCTCTCGAAAATGTTCCCCGGCGGCGTCATGGAGAGGACCGACCAGCAGACCAAGCAGGTCTATGACGTCACCGGCGCGAAGGGTGAGCTCGTGCTCGAACCGGCCGGTGCGAATGGCGAGACGAAGTTCGCGCTTCTGCACGGCAAAGTCACGCTCACCGACTCCGGCGGCGGCGAATTCTCCTATTCGGGCGAGCTGCGCGTCGTCGTGGAGTATCGCGGCGGCAAGGTGGCGGGGCTCAAGGGAATCTTCGAGGGGACGTACCCGCGCAAGGGACCGCAGGGGAGCGGCGGGATGGTCTTCGACCTGACCGGAGTGTTCGAGCGGGCCGTTCGCTGATCGCTCAGCGAAGGGACCTCCGGCGCTCGGGATGGAGCCCGCATGCACCGGGCTCGGCACTCGTCCGCCTCTCAGGCCGGATCTCAGCGTCCGGCCGCCTTGCGGTACTTGTCCAGCCGTTCCGTGAGCTCCGGATTGATCC
>WSZJ01000050.1 GCA_009773755.1 Planctomycetota bacterium
CCCGCTCGCCCGCCCGCCCGCTCGCCCGCCCGCCCGCTCGCCCACGCCCTATCGAACGATCGCCGCGCGAATGGCCGCGAGCTGCTCGAGCAGCGCCGGCAGTTCTTTCAGTCGCAGCATGTTCGGCCCGTCGGACGGCGCCCGGTCCGGGTTTTCGTGGCATTCAAGGAAGACTCCGTCGGCGCCCGCCGCGACTCCGCAGCGCGCCAGGACGGGGACCATTTCGCGCTGTCCGCCCGTCGAAGAGCCTTTGCCGCCCGGTTGCTGCGCGGAATGTGTCGCGTCGAAGACGACGGGCACGCCCAGTTTCTGCATTTCCGGGATTGAGCGGAAGTCGTTGACGAGCGTGTTGTAGCCGAACGAAACGCCCCTCTCGGTGATCATCGCCCGGCCGCCGCTTCTACGGATCTTCTCGAGCACGTTTTTCATGTCCCAGGGGGCGAGGAACTGGCCCTTCTTCACGTTCACGACGCGGCCGCTCTTCGCGACCGCGACAACGAGGTCAGTCTGGCGGCACAGGAACGCGGGGACCTGGAGGATGTCGCAGACCCCGGCGGCGGGATCGACCTCCTCCACTTTGTGAACGTCGGTCAAAAGAGGCAGCCCGAAGCGCTTTTTCACCTTCGCCAGCACGGCAAGACCCGCTTCAAGTCCCGGCCCGCGGTACGAATCGAGGGAAGTTCGGTTGGCCTTGTCGTAGCTGGACTTGAAGATGAGGGGGAATCCCGCGCGTTCTGCGATTTTCGCGAGCTTTTCTGCGACGCCGAGGCAGTGACGCTCGCTTTCGATGACGCACGGGCCGGCGATGAGGGGGAGGGCCTTCCCGCCGAAGGTGACGCCGGCGACGCTGAGGGAGCGGCTCACGGTGAGTCGGGACCGCCCAGGAGGTGGCCGAGTTTGTCCTTCTTGGCCTGGAGGTAGCGGGCGTTGGCGGGATTGGAAGGGACGGCGATGGGGACGCGCTCGACCATCTCGAGGCCGTAGCCGTGGAGGGCGACGAGTTTTTTCGGATTGTTGGTGAGGACGCGGAGTTTGCGAACGCCGAGGTCCATGAGGATCTGGCAGCCGATGCCGTAGTGGCGCAGGTCGGCGGGCAGTCCAAGCGAATGGTTGGCCTCGACGGTGTCCTGCCCGGTGTCCTGGAGGGCGTAGGCCTTCATCTTGTTGGCGAGGCCGATGCCGCGGCCTTCCTGGCGGATGTAGAGGAGGACGCCTTTGCCCGCTTCGGTGATCTGGCGAAGCGCCGACTGGAGCTGGTCGCCGCAATCGCAGCGCAGCGAGCCGAAGATGTCGCCGGTGAGGCATTCGGAGTGGACGCGGACGAGGACGGGGCCGGGCTGCGGCGCGGCGGTGCCGTCGGGGCCGGGCTCGCCGACTCCGCCGGCGCAGAGCGCGATATGGAGGTACTCGTCGGTGAGGGAGCGGTACAGATGTGCGCGGTAGTTTCCGAAGCGCGTCGGCATGTCTGCGACGGCGACCTTTTCGATGAGCTTTTCGTTGCGGCGGCGGTATTCGATCAGGTCTTCAACGGAAGCGAGCTTGAGGTTGTATTTCGCGCAGAACGCCCGGAGTTCCGGGAGTCTCGACATGGTGCCGTCTTCGTTCAGGATCTCGCAGATGACGCCGGCGGGCTGAAGCCCGGCGAGGCGAGCCAGGTCGACGGCGCCCTCGGTTTGCCCGGCGCGCTCGAGGACGCCCCCGCGCCGGGACCGGAGGGGAAAGATATGGCCGGGGCGAACGAGGTCGGAGGGGCGGGCGTCCTTACGAAGGCAGATTTCAATCGTGCGGGCGCGGTCGGCGGCGCTGATGCCGGTCGTGATGCCTGTTGCGGCGTCGACGGAAACGGTGAATGCGGTTTCGAACCGGGACGTGTTGCGCGAGACCTGGGGGGGCAGGTCAAGCGCCAGGCAGCGTTCTTCCGTCAGGGCCAGGCAGACCAGGCCGCGGCCGAAGCGCGCCATGAAGTTAACGGACTCCGGCGTGGCGAGATCGGCGGCCATGCAGAGGTCACCCTCGTTTTCCCTGTTTTCATCGTCGACGAGGACGACCATCTTGCCGGCGCGGATGTCGGCGAGGACTTCTGGTATGGGGGTGAAGGACATGGGGTTTGAGAGAATATCCCCGTGGTTGGGAGGCGTCAACGGGGTGAGGCCGCGAAGGATCGCGGCCGGGAAGAGTGAAAAAAGTGCCCTGGGTGGCTGTAAGGATCAGGGTAGTGAGGGAGGGAAATGGACACCCAGGGCACGAAACTGGCTGTCGATCAAGGTGCGCGCAAGAGCATTGCAAAGGTGAGGCCAGTTGTCGGCCGTGGAAGGCGAGCCCGTCGTTCATCACAAGACATTAAGTATATTGGAGTTGTGACTCGGCGCGAACTCCGAAGATCCGCTCGCGCAAATTCCTTCCCGGACTCGTTTCATTGCGAAACATCAGTTCGATTGCGGCCAGGCTCTGTCGCGAGTCGAAGCTAATACCCCACAACCACTTACGTCTCTGTCTCTGCCAACTGCTAACTTGAAACGTTGTTCCAGTGCTACTCAGAGCCTGTGCGAAAGCCTTGCGGGGCGGGCTGCGTCGGCCCAGTTGTCGGTCGATGAGAGGTTGGCGGTCTGAGGGCCGACTCCGCCCGACCCGCAAGGCTTTCGCTCAGGCTCTGAGGGACGAGATCCTAAGAGCTGCGAGCCATTTCGAGGTGACCGGTGTTTGAAGAGCCGGCCCGCGTCTCGACAAACGATCCCGAAGTCCGGGTGATGAAGATGGCCGATGGCGGTTTCCGGCCGGTCTGAAACGTCCAGATCGCTTCGGACACCCGGTCCCGGATCATCACCGCCGTCCGCGTCGACAACCGGGGAAGCGACCGCGGAAACCTCGATGCCATCGTGACGCAGATCAAGGCCCGCACGGGCCTCGCGCCCGAGGAGATCCTCGCCGAAGGCAGCAAGCTGCAGTCCGGAAACCCTGAGAAAGCGAGCAGAAGCCGACCGAGGACGCGCGGCGCGGGTCCGGGCGGCGCGCGTCATAAGCCTCGCCACGGCAAAAAGCCTCGTCGCGCGCCGGTCGGACCTGCACCGCGCGCCGCAGGGAGGTTTCTGCTCGCTTTCTCACTCAGCTCACACGCCCAACCTCATACCTTTCGACCTCGAATCCCGGCTCCCCCAATATCGCAACTTCCCGCCCATACCGCTCTTCCAGCTTCGAAAGCTCCTTCCTCTTCGTGTTCAGTATGTACTGCGCCACCTCCACATTCATGCGCATCTCCAGTCCCAGCCCGCCCGCCGCGCTAAGCTCATGCCGGATCAACCGCAGCAGCCACAAACCCATGCTCTCCACCGTCCGCACCATCCCCGTCCCGCGGCATCGCCCGCACTCTTCGTAAGACGCCAGCTTCACCCCCGGCCTGATCTTCTGCCGCGCCATCTCGACCAGCCCGAACCGGCTCATCCGCAACACCGTCGTTTGCGACCGGTCCCGCTTCACGGCCTCCTTGATCGCCTTCTCAATCTCCCTCCGGTGCGTCCCCTCCCTCACGTCGATGAAATCCACCACGATCACCCCGCCAATGTCCCGGAGCCGGAGCTGCCGCCCGATCTCCTCGCACGCCTCCAGGTTCGTCCTGTACGCCGCATCCTCCGGACTCTCGCCCACCAGCCTCCCGCTGTTCACATCCACCGCCGTCAGCGCTTCCGTCTGCTCGATCACAATCGATCCCCCGCTCGGCAGCTCCACGTGCTTGCGGTACAGACCCTCGATCTGCGCTTCCACCCCGAATTTGTGAAACAGCGGCTCGCTTTCCTCGTACAGAAGGAAGCGGCCGCGGAAGCTGGGCATGACGGCGGAGACGAACTCGATCGTTCGCTCGAGGACTTCAGGTGAGTCTATGAGGACTTCGCCGACCTCGGGGGTGAAGAGGTCCCGGATGGTGCGGATGACGAGGTCGCTTTCCTGGTAGAGGAGAGTGGGCGGTCGCTCGTCGCGGGCGCGATCTTTCACGGCGCTCCAGAGGCGGACCAGAGAATCGAGATCCTTCTGGAGTTCCCGGTGCGTCTGGCCCGTCCCTGCGGTGCGGATGATGAAGCCGACTTCCCCAGGAGGCTCGAGCTGATGCAGAAGCGCCTTCAGCGATTCGCGCTCGGCCGGATCGGCGATCCGTTTGGAGACCGCGGTGCGTCGCGTCTCGGGAGTCAGAACGAGATAACGCCCTGCAATCGACACGTCCATCGACACGCTCGGGCCCTTTTCCCCGACCGGGTCACGGATCACCTGCACCACGACATCCTCTCCGGGACGAAGCACGTCCTTCAGATTCAGCGCGGGCCGCCGTTCGTGCCGCTCAGGCGCGCGGCGCGCCGTGTCAGGACCGGGCTCGAACCCCGGAGGAAGCGAGGCCGAAGCGGCCGCAGGCACGCGCCGAGGCGGTTCGCCCGAAGCGCCGCCGGGCGCCACAGCTTCGCTCGCGTGCAGGAACCCGTTCTTCCCCAGGCCGATGTCCACGAACGCGGCCTGCAGGGACGCGACGATGTTGACGACGCGCCCCTTGTAAATGTTGCCGACGAGGGTTTCGCGTGAAGCGCGCTCGATGTAGAACTCCTGGAGCACGCGCTCCTCGAGGACCGCGACGCGGACTTCCTCCGGGTCGAGGGCGTTGACCAGCATGCGGCGGTCGCTCATTTCTTTGCCGCCATCACGGTTTTCGTGCGCATGACGCGCGTGCCGGGAATGCCTAGTTCGCGAAGGACCTCTTCCGGACGCGCCGAACCACCGTCGGTAATCCGGATCGCGAACGTGAGTATTCCGCCGGCAGACTCGACGCGGAGAATCCACGGCCGGATGTCCACGGTCCGCATCGGACCCTCGGGCGTCTTGCGCTCTACCGGGATTTCCTTCCGGGAGAGCAGGGCGGCGACGTCCACCGTCTTGCTCCCGAGTTCCGCTTCGTACTCCGCTTCCACCGCCGCCACCCGCCCCACAGCCTTCGCCGCTTCCTTCACCCGCAGCCCATCGGGAAACTGCCCCTCGAACCGCTTCAGGAATTCCTCCGCTTCCCACGCCTCGGTCAGCTCGATTTCGACCCACTCGTCGACGGACTCGACGCCGAGGGGAAGAGCCGACAGGAACGTGATCCTCGGGCGGGGATTGAAGCCCGCCGAGAGCGAAATCGGGAATCCGGTGCGGCGCAGGGCGCGTTCGTAGAGGCGCATCATGTCGAGGTGGGAGTAGAAGCGGGCGGAGCCGGTTTTTTCGAAGCGGAGTCTATAGAGGAAGCGGCCCGAAGGAGGGGAGGGGGGCGGTTGCATCGAAGGGATGCGCGCGTTCGCGCTATTTCCCGTTCTTGAGCCGCTCGTGCTCCTTCGCTTCGTCCTCGCGCGCCTTCTTCAGCTTTTCTTCCCATTCTTCCGGCGTCAACCCCTGCTTGAGGCGCTCGTTTTCCGAGGCTTCCCGCGCCCGGGCTTCATCCAGCTTCGCCGTCGCCGCGGCCGCGGCGGCGCCGTGCGTGCGGACGATGCGCGGGGTGACGAAGACGATGATGTGGTTCTTTATTTTGATCGTGTCGGTGTGGCGGAAGAGGTGGCCGACGATCGGGACGTCCCCGAGGAACGGAATCTTGTCGAGGACGCGGGTGTCGCGGTCTTCGACAAGGCCGCCCACGACGGCGGTGCCGCCGGACTCGACGAGCATGCGCGTAAGCACGCTGGTCGTGGCGACGCGGGGGAGGAAGACGCGCTGGGTGCCCGCGATCGCGCCGTCGGTGATGAGTTCGAACTCGTCGAAACCGGGAAGCGCTTCCGACGTTCCGACGAGCTGGTTCGTCTGGGGGATGAGCGTGAGCACGATCCGATTGGTGCCGGGGACGACGTGCGGCACGACCAGGAGCTGGAATCCGACCTGGATGGGCGAATTGGCCGCTTCCTTGAGCGACGAGGTCGTGGTGCCGCTCTGGGTCGAGGCGACCTCGACGACGCCCCAGCGGACGGTCTGGCCCACGAAGAGGGTGGCTTCGGCGTCGGAGAGCGCGGTGAGGCTGGGGGCCTGGTCGATGCGGGAGTCGGTGTCCTGCTGGAAGAGCCGCAGGGTGGCGGTGATGCCGAAGTCAGTGGCCCAGAACGCATCGGAGCCGACGGCGTCCTGGCCGATGCCGAAGGGGAGGCGGGAGCGGCGGATGGTGGAGTTGGGGCCAGTGAAGGGGGTGGACCCCGGGGCGCCGCCGCCGAAGAACGTCGATCCTCCGGCGTTGTTCGGGAGGAAGACAACCGAAGAGCCGATCGAGATGCCGCGCTGCGTCCCCGTGGTGTAGAGGATTCCGACCTGAGCGAGGTCCGCGTTGGTAGTCGTGACGACTTTGCACTCGAGGTGCACCTGGTAGGGTTCCACGTCCAGCCGTTCGACCAGCCGGCGGATCTGGTCGAGCGCGGGGGTCGTGTCGGTCACGATGATCGTGTTGGCGTCCTGCACGTACTGGAGCGAACCGACCGCGCGGTCGCCGCGGCGCGTGAGCGCGGAGCGAAGCGCGTCGAGCGCGGTGAACTGCTTGACCGGATCGTCGACGCCTTTCGGCTCGCCCACGAGGGTGTCGGCCTTGATCTTCGGCCGGTACAGATCCTGCGGCCGCAGGTACCTGAACGCGAAGGAGCGCGTTTCGAGCTGCGTTTCCAGTTTTTCGGGCGACACGATCCGCACAATTCCGGAGGCCTCGGTCACCGCCGCGTATCCGGCCGTCTTCACGAGCGCGTCGAGCGCGTCGTTCCACGGGACATCCTGGAATCTCATCGTGATCCGCGTCTTCGGGTCGACCTCCGGCGCGATGACGATGTTCGCGCCCGCCTTGCCCGCGAGGACATCGATGACTTCGAGGAGCGGCGAATTCTTGAAGTCCGCCGTCACGCGGGGAGGCCGTTCGACGCGCACGAGCCGCTCCGAAACGTCGCGGGCCACGGTCTTCGTCCTGCGGCAGAGCTCAGACAGCGCTTCGCGCCACGGCACGTCGATGAGCGTCACCGTCACGCGGTCCGCGATCCCCGGGTCGGCAACGACGTTGACCCCCGTCGTGGCCGTCAGACGGCGGAGCACTTCGGGAAGCGGCATATCGCGGATGTCGATCGACACGGTGGCATCCTGCGGCCGCAGCTCTTCGGGACCGGCGCCAAGGATTGTTCCCGACCCCGCGGAGGATGGTTCTTCCGCGCCGGCCGATGCGAGCGCCAGCGCCAGGAGGGCGGGGGCGAGCCGGGCGGCGAGGCGAAATGTCATGGAAGAACTCCGAAAGGGAGCGGGAAGGGCGACATGCTACTTTCTGTGCTTCCGGCCAGCAATGCAGGGGTTTGGACAGTATCCTCTGCCTCTCACTCCCGTCCCCGCCTCGTTTCAACTCACCACCGTCTATTCGCCGATGCGCATTCGAATCGCCTCACCCCTGTATTCCACGACGACCGAGTCCTGCCGAATTTCCTTCACCACGCACCCCTCCACCCCGGCGATCGCGTCCCCCACGGCGTACGACTTCTCACCCATGAGTGCGACCGCGCTCGCGACCCGAACCGGAACCCTTGGCCGCGCCGTCAGCGGGACGCCTCCGACCTCAATTCCCAGCTCAATTTCCACTTCCTTCGGGCTTCGCACCACCATCACGCCGTTGGGGTGGTGGTCGCGCAGCCGCTCCAATCCCTCCAGCCGGATCGCCGCCCGCCGGTCGAGCCCCGCCGCTTCTTCTTCGATCGTTCTCACCGTTCCCTGCTCGGGACGGCCCGCGAGGTCCGGGTCGGCGCCGAGTTCGTGAAGCGACGCCATGAGGGGCGCGATGCGGGCGAGCGACGCGCCGTCTCCGGCCTCGAACGATTCGCGGATTTCGCGGAAGAGCGCCTTGGCGGTCGAGACGGCGGCCAGCGCCGGGTCGTAGAGGCGCGCCGCGCTTTCGAGGATCTCGGCGACGCGCTCCGCGGCGCCGGGGACCGTAGAGCCGCGCAGTTTTCCCGCCGCGAGCCGGATCGCCCGCGAATTTTCGGCGAGCGCGCGTTCGCGGTCGGCCTCGGGGAGAGAAGCGGCTGCCCGCATGGCGTCGAGTCGCGCGCGGGCGTCGTCGAGCAGGGCCCGGGTCTCCGTTTCGGACAGCTCGACCGCCGGCACGGACTCCTCGCCGACCCGCCTGACTTCGAGGGGCCGAAGCGCCGGGCGGAACGGATCGCGCCTTCCTCCATGGGCCCACGCAAAATCGCGCCCGTCTTTCGCCTCGCGTTCGCCGCGGACCCGCTTCAGCGTCCATCCCTTCCCGCCCATCTCGACCGGCAGTCCCCGTGCGTCGACGACAAGCGTCGCGACGCCGCCTGCGCCTTCGCGCGACACCAGTTCCAGCGTCCAGCAATCCTCCTCCGCGTCCGCCACCGTCCGCGGCCCGCGCGACTTCACCGTCACGCTCCACGCGTCCTCTCCGATCCGGAGCGCTTCGTCTTCGATGCGCGCGGAAAATGTGGAGACGCTCATTTCAAGCCCCGGCTTCCACGGACCGTAGCGGCGCAGCAGCGCAGCCGGCAGGAGTCCCGGCGGCCAGCATGCCCGCTCCCGGGTCCAGGCTTGCACGCGCTCCACCGCGGGAGCAACGGCGCGGCGAACGAGCTGCCGTCCGTCCAGCGCCGCCGAGATCTCGATTTCGCGGGCGCCGTCCCGCTCGCGCGACAGGCCGCCCAGCGGCGACAGGTCCGCGTCCAGCGTCCACTCCTCCCGCCAGCCTCTCGAGGATCCCGCCGTCTCGATCGAGCCCTCTTCGAAATAGCGCCATACGGCTTTGCCGTCCAGTACCGAATTCTCCATTTTCACGTGCGCGAACCCCGCCCAGGCGCCGTCCTTCGCCGCCGCGCGAAACCACAGGTCAGAAGCGAGATCCGCGCGCGCCTGAGCGGCCGCGACGCCGGGGAGCGACAGGCAGAGCAGGAGAAGCCGTTTCATCGCCCCTCCTCCCGCACTCGCCACGCCGTCATCCGGAGGGTCAACGTCGCACCGATGGTCCCCGGCCGCCCTTCCTCTCCCGCTCCGGAATCGGGCTTCATCTCGAATTGGTCGACGGTCACGGCGCGCGGAAATGACTCGACAGCGTTGAGGAAGCGGCCAAGGGTGGCGAAGTCGCCGCGGGCTTCAACGGCTACGAAGATCTCCTCCACGGCATCCGGCAAGGATGCCGGAGCGGGACGCAGCGAGGTGATGAGGACACCCGATCGCGCCGCGGCGCCGGTGAGGGCCCGGCGGAGGGTTTCGAGGTCCGCGCCGTCCGCCGGAAGCATCGACTGGAATTCCGCGCTTCGCGCCTCCAGCCCCGACTTCTCCGATTCAAGCGTTCCGCGCCGTCCCGCCGCCGCACGCTCGCGTTCGAGCGCGCCGTCCAGCACTTCCAGCCGGTCGCGCGCCGGCCCGATCCGCCAGACCTGCAGGTGAACCGAGACGGCGGCCAGCGCCGCGGAAGCGACGATTGAAATGCCGAGGACGGCGCCGGTGCGGCCGCGGAGGTTCATCGCGGGGGCGCCGTCGCCGCGCGGTCGCGGAAAAGCCTGACCGTGAACGCCTCGGACCATCCCTCGACCGTGCCGCCGCGCGGCGTCGCCTTCTCGGAATACCGGTCGTCGTAACGGGTGAATTCCCCGCCCGGCCCCAGGAACGTCCGCCGCAGCGCTTCCACAAATTCCCCCGACACCTGCCCCATCGGCGCAGGTTTCGCCGGGTCCGGCGCGGCCTCGCAAGCGAGCTCCAGCGTCGCCTCCGGCGCTCCGCCCGGACTCTGCGTGCCGCGAGCCGACGAAAGCCACACCCGCGGCGCGTCGCGGTCGAGAATCTCCGCAACGCGGTCGAGCCTTCGGGCCCACGTCACGCGTCGTGCCCGTTCCACGCGCGCCACGATCTCCGCCTTCTGCCGAAGCGGCGCCAGCTCCGCTTCCAGCCTCGCCGTCTCGGCCGAGGAGGCGCGCGCCTTCACGAGGTCACGTTCGCGCCCGGCGACGTCGTTGCCGAGACGATTGGCCACGTGCGCGTTCCAGAGCGCGGCCGACGACGTGATGGCGAGAAGGGCAGCTGCGGCGATGAGCCCGGACATTCGCGGCCAAGGTCCCGCCTCGCGCTTGCGCCTGTCCGCCGGAAGAAGGTTGATCCGGATCATGGGTTACGCGTCCCTGACCCGGCTCGCAAGCCCGATCGCGATGGCCGCCTGCGCCGCGGCTCCCTTGACTTGCGAGGAGTTCACTTCGCCGCCGAGCGGAAGCCCCTCTGTCGGGTCCCACTTCGCAGGAGCCTTCCCGAAACCGGCCTGAATTGCGTCCACCAGGCCGGGCGTCGCGGCCCCGCCGCCGGAGAGCCAGATTTCTTCGACGGGGCGTTCGTACTGCTGCTCAAAGTGCTCGAAAGAGAGCTTCACCTCGAGCCAGAGATCCTCGAGCAGCAGGGCGACCGCCGCTTTCATTTCGTCGACCCGGTCGATCTGGAGCCGCTTCGCATGCTCCGCCGACTCCGCGTCCGTCCCGAGGGCGCGTCCGATCTCGCCCGTGAAGTCGTTTCCCGCGACGTAGATTTCGCGAGAGAAGTAATAGCTGGAGAAGGGTTTCATGATCGCGACGCTCGTCTTGAGAGCGCCGATGTCGATGAGCGCCGCTGTCTTCTCGGCCATCGACGGGCTTGCCATCGCGCGCAGCTCGAACGCATTGCTCAGCGCGAACGCGTCGACGTCCACGATCGCCGGCTTCAACCCGATTTTCTCAAGGAGCGCGACGTGCTCGTCCACCGCGTCGCGCCGCGCGGCGGCCAGGAGAACCCGCATCTCGGGCGGCTGCCCGGGGCCGCCCGGCGCCTCTGCGATCGCGCCGCCGGGCTCCTCGAGCCTTTCCCAGTCCACGTACCCGAGCTCCGGCTCGAACGGCAGGTACTTCCCGACCTCGTATTTCATGCTCGCCGCGAGCTCGGCATCCGGTACGCGCCGGTGCGTGATGTACCTCACGATCACGTTCCTGCCCGACACCGAGGTCGCGACGCGTTTTCCTTTCCACCCCGCTCGCGTCACGATGTCGCGAAGCAGATCCGCCAGCGCCTCGGGCTGCGTCACCTCCGCCCGCGTCCACCCCGTCAACGTCAGGCCTCCCTTGGACTCCGTCAACTCCGCCGCCTTGATGAAGCGCGAGCCGATGTCGAGGCCGAGGAGGGTTCGGGAGGCCATGGTTGATCAGCGCTTCTCGAAAATTTCGTTGGCCTTGTCGTACGAATCGATGTCGCCGATGTCGAACCAGAGGCCATCGATGACGTAGCCGAAGGTCGGGACCTGCTTGACGAGCCACTGGATGTACCAGCCCGGCTGGTCCTTGTTGTGGCCCGAGGCGAGGTACCTGTCGACGAGGGGGAGGGTCGCCTTCGGGAAGTAGTACAGGCAGATGGAGATCAGCGACGTCTTCGGCCGCGCCGGCTTCTCCTCGAAGTCCGTAATCCGCCTGTTGGCGTCGAGTGTCACCACGCTGTACTGGCTGATCAGCGGACCTGCGTGCTGCATGTCCTTCAGGCAGACGACCGGCCCTCCCTTTTCCCTGCCGAAGGCCACCATCTTCGCGACGTCAAACTCGAAGAGGTTGTCGCCTGCGACGACCAGGAGGTCGTCGTCGATCTTCCCTTCGCGGATCGTGAACTGAATGTCGCCAACGGCGCCGAGGCGGTCTTCGTTGGAAGTCGTGCCGTCGTTGTAGACCGCCACAGGAACGGGGGAGCGGTAGCTCTTGCGCCAGTCTTCGAAGTTTTCGGCGAAGCGCGAATTGGTGACGAGTGCGATGCCGTTGAGACCGGGGATGGGGAGCAACCGGTCGAGGATCCACTCCACCATCGGTTTCCGGCCGATATTCAGGAGCGGTTTCGGCCGGTTTTTCGTCAACGGGTAGAGTCGCGTGCCGTACCCCGCGCCGAGGAGGAGTGCCTTCAAGAGGAGCTCCGAGGGAGAATCGCGCCGGGGCGCCCGGCGGTAGACGCAATTCTAGGCGCTGGAGGGGGATCGGTCAAACGGCGATTGGGAGAGGGGCGTTCCCGCATCGAAAAAAAAACGGCCGGCGCAAGGGCGCCGGCCGCCTGGAAACCGTGAATTTCAGAACTTGATGCCTGCCGTGAGCTCGCCCTGGACGCGCGCCGAATTGTCGTTCAGGCCGCGCGCGATGGCGGCTTCCACGATCACCGGACCGATGCGCCCGCGCAGACCCAGCGACACGATGCCCGTCAGGTGCCGGGTGTACGTATCGTTCATCAGGTGCCGCCAGGCGTTCGTCTGGCATTCGGCCTGCGCGATGATCAACAGGAAGTCGAACATCTCAAACGTGACCGCGAATCCGCCCGTCGCGAACGGCCGGGTCTCGGGGTGCTCTGGCTTCAGGTCGATAGGCTCTTCAAAATAACGGTGGAACAGGTTCCTCGTATTGTTCGTGTAGATCGCGCCGATGTTCGTGTGGAACGAGAGACGCCACGCCTTCACCGAGATCGCCAGGTTCGCTCCGTATTCGTACCCCGTCGTATCCAGAAAGTCCGACGTCGTCGCCATCGACTTCTTGCCCTTGATGTTGAGCCCCAATCCGCTGATCCCGTCGTTGAGCTTGAAGACGTTCCACTTGAGGTTCGCTTCGACCGCCTTCGACCCGACATTGCGCGTGTCGCTCCGGATGATCTGGTTGCGGGCCACGTACCAGAAGTTGTCGTTCTTCCCCAGCTCCGTCATTTCGCCGAACGTGTACTTCACACCGATCTCAAGCCCGCCGTTCTTGTAGCAAGGCAGGCCGAACTTCAGCCGCGCAATCCCCAGGTTCAGCCGGCTCCACCAGTGCACGTCTTCCTCGTCGCGCGTCTCGTCGAATTTCTGGCTGAACATCTGGCCCGTCAGCTCGAGATAAAAGCGCTTGAAATCGAGCGTCGCCGCGCACTCCATCGGCCACCGGGTATTCAAGCTCTGGAACGGGCCTCCGCCTTCCCAGGCGACGGGCGCGCTCCACATCGGGTCGCCGTCCTTGATGTACTCGAACACCTCCCAGGATTTCTCCTTCAGGCGCTCTTTCTTTCCCGTCCGCGCCTTGTGCTCCCCTTCCGTCGCCTTGTCGAACTCGTCCGAGTAGTCGTCCTCGTAGGCGTCCCGGTCCCCGATCGCGTACGCCGCGGGATCAAGCGCATTCCCGCCGTCCGCCCACACCGGCGTTGCCACCACGCCCACCGCCACCGCGGCGAAGACAGTTCTCAGCACGCTTCCCTCCTTGGCTGAATCGCAGGACCGTTCGGCGACCCCAGGGCAGGCCCGGAGCAACGCCACCCCCGGCGGACAGCGACGGACAGCACCCGGCACCCCGCCGGGACGTTCCCCTCTTGCGACGCTCCCGCAACACTCGGGACCGAAAATGAGGGGTGCGTTGTAGCCGCGGAAGGGGGGCGACGTCAAATAAAATGTCCGCAACTGGAAGGACAGCGCGGCCCCCCATTTCACCCCTTGCGCTTTACTTTCCTTGCGCCTTGCGAAGAGCGCCCAGCAGCTCTCGCGCTTCGACGTTGTCGTGCCTGAGAGTGAGCGTGCGAAGCAGGTAGCGCTCGGCTTCACGGAATTCCCGACGGACCAGGCGGACTTTTGCGGCGGCAAGGCACGCATTCGGCGATTCCGGGGCGGCCCGGACCGATCTTTCGGCGAATTCGAGGGCTAGAGACAGGTTCTGCGCCTCAACGGCGGCGCCGGCTGCGCCTACGAGCAGCACGTCGTCGTCACGGCCGCGAACTCGAAGGGCGTTGGCGAACGCGTCGAGCGCTTCAGCAGGACGCCTGAGCGTACGGAGACACGCGCCGGTGTTGAACCAGGCCTCCGCGGAGAAGTCCGGGTCCAGCTTAAGAAGGGCCTGAAGCGCGGCAAGAGCCTCCTCGTGTTTTGCCTGCCCGATCAGTGCCACGGCGAGCGAGTAGCGTTCAGTCACCTGACCCGGGTCCAGTTCGAGGCTCTCTCTCAGCCAGGTCTCCGCTTCGAGATAGTTGCCTTTTGTCAGCGCTGATCGTCCCAGCAGGGCCAGGTCCCGCGCAAATCTCGGCTCACTGTCGAGGGAATCGAGAACCGCAATGAGCTCTTCCTCCTTCGCTGACCGGAGGAATCCCCGACGCAGCCGGCCGCGGTTGTCCAGCACGAAGGTCGATGGGACCGCAGCTTGGCCACCCGATCCGAAAAAGGACACCAGGGTCGATTCCGATGCAATCGCGTAAATGCCGCCACCGTCCGTGGCCCGCTGCGAGGCGAGAGCCTGTTCAATCTCGCGACGGTCGACGCAAAGGAACACAAACTGCGCTCGGGACTCCAGTTTCCGCGCAAGAGTTCCGAGAACGGGAAGGTCTTCGATGCAGGAGGCACAAGATGGGGACCAGAACTGCAGCACGAGGGGCAATTCCTTCGACAGGCTCGTCTTGCCTCCGGTCAGCAGGTCCACCTCTTTCGGCGGGTCGTAGTTCGTTATTGCCCGCGGACGAGAGTCTTTGCTCCAGCGCATCAACTCCGATACCTCGGCCTCCTGCCGCCCCTGGTGCAACTCTATCAACCGATCCGTCGGCAGATTTTTCCACTCCTGTTCGGAACCATCGGGCCACTTCACCACGACCCGGTCCAGCCGCTCCGCGTCACCCAGACCGAAATGCAAATCGCCCGGTACCTGAGACATGAAGCCTTCCGTCAGCCGCACGTAGTCCTGCCGGCTGACGTTCCCGGTTTCGACGCGCACGATGGACCCCAGGGCCGCAGGCTCACCGCGGGAACTCGTCAGACGGATTCGCGCGAAGCGTCGCGTGGGCATCCTGTTTTCAAGCAGGTGAAGGCCCTGGAGGCTGAGTGCAACCAGGTCGAGGTCGCCATCTCCGTCGATGTCCACCGGCACGGAAGCGCGGCCGTCACTGTCCAGGTCCAGTCCCAGGACGTAGGCCGTGTCCACGAAGCTCGCGCGGAAGTCGGTGTTCACGAACATCCGGTCCCGCTCGAATCCGCTCCAGGAGCCGTTGAACGTCGAATGGAGACGGAGAGCCTCACGGTCCTGTTCTGGACTCCTTACAGGGCGGCGATCCTCTGTTGCCTTTGCATCGGCGACCACCTGTCGCCAGAAGTGCGTTCAGTAGTCCGGGGAGGCAGGGTTCGTGTGGGATGTAAAGCCGTTGGTGACAAAGAGATCGCGATCCCCGTCGTTGTCGAAGTCGAAAAAATTACACGACCACGCCCAGTCTGCGTAGGCGATGCCTCGATCGTTCCCGACGTCGGTCCAGCCGCCGGGCGTGCCGGGGACGCTCTCGAACATACGATTCCCGCCCGCCAGGACGAGCGCTTTGCGGAGGAGTTCCGGGCCGAGGCCACCACCCAGGCGAAGAATGCGATTGCCGGCGTGGGAGTACATGTCAGAGAAGTGCACGGACCACTTTCCGGAATTGTCGAAATCCGCGATGCAGACGCCCATGTTGTAACCCGGATCACGGACGAAGGGGTGAGTCTTGTCTCGACGAAAGGTGCCGCTCCCGGAGTTTTCCCAGACTACATTCGGGCCGTAATCGTTGACCTGAATGAGGTCCTGGTCGCCGTCCGCGTCGAGGTCAAAGAAGGCGGCCGCCAGCGTGAACTGAGTTGAGTGAATTCCGCGCGCATCGGATTCTTCGGTGAAGGACAGATTCCCGTGATTCACGAAGAGAAGGTCGTCGGCGCCGTCGTAGGCCTCGATGTTGCTGAATCGGTCCTGCCGGGATCCTGCGTGGCTGTAAATCCCCACGAAAATCTCGACGAGCCCGTCTCCATTAATGTCTCCCGGGACGACCGCCTGCGGCAGAAGTCCGCGAACACCAGGAGGGAGATCGAACTCAAGCGCACCAGGCAGAAGCTCCCACTGACCGGAGCGCCGTGTGTAGACCCCGATGCGACCGCGAGAGGACTCGGCAGAGAGCACCTGACCGGTCACGATCTCGTCAAGGCCATCCCTGTCCAGATCGGCCATGAGAGCGACGTTGCCGCACTCGTGAGCCGTCGCAAACGGAAGCGGCCTCCGCTCGAAACCGCCCCTGCCATCGTTTTCAAACAGCACCGCGGTCTTGTCGGCGAGAGTCGCGATCAGATCCCAGTGACCGTCTCGATTCCAGTCTACCGCCGAAATCCCCCCCACCGTATTCGGGCCGCGCTGGTCGATGAGTTGCTGCAGAACGAGCTGGTTTTCATCGGAGAAATTCCAGGTGAGCCCGGTAGCGGCAGAGATATCCGCGAAAGGAAGAACCTCGCTGTCGATCCGGGTTCCGTACTTCCAGGACAGGCGTCGCAGTTTCCACTCTACTCCATCTGAAACTACTTGCGCCTCGACCACGCCCTGCAGATCGCCGCGAGTTCCGGAATGAGTGGACCCGCCCAACTGCAGGTGAGCGGAGACAAATGCAGAGGTTGAATCCGGTGTCAGGAGCGTTTCGAAGGCACGCCACGAGGCGCGTTCGATCACGGCCCAGCCTTCAAGGTGCTTCGCCACGGTCGAGAGAAACGCCCCGGCGTCCAGGTCAGGTCCGGCGGTTTCACCGTACTCCCGAAAGCGCAAGCCCGCTTCGAGGAAACCCGGGGCCGAATCCGGCGCAGGGAAACGCGCGAGAAATTCGGGGTGAAATGCGGCGCTTGCCGCGGACGGGTTTCTTCCCTTGAGGGGATTCAACAGCAGTTTCTTGACGCTCTTCCCGATGGCGTCAGAGGCATCTTCAACGCGGGGAATATCAAGGACAAACACATCGGGTCGAGCCAGAAAGGACCCCGATGGAGTGGCGGGAGATTCCGGTCGCAGGAAGCACACAGCCAGGGCAGTGCAGACAACCACACCGCCGACGCCCGCCGCGGCTGAGATTCTAAGCGCCGAGCGCGACATGAGGTGAACGCCTCCCTCTCGAGCTATTGAGCTAGGGAAGGCGCCGCCATGCGGTCAATCCCAGGAATGCGAGGGCGAGAAGGAGCACGGTCGTCGTGGCAACCGGCCATGACGCGCAGGAAGCCAATGGACCTGTGACGAGACGGACGGCGCTGGAGCAAGGCTTCGAATCCCGGACCCCGGCCGAAGCGGATGATCCGGCTGTGGCGTAGGCGCGGCTTGCGAGGCGTCCCATCGCGCAGCTTTCCAGGACCTCTTCGCGCAGGCTTGTCAAGCTCGATACTTCCTCAGTGACTCCTCCCCACGCAGCGGTTGCGACATAGCAACGGCGGCCATGGTGACTCGAGCCTTGGCGCACGCCGAAGTCGAAGTCGTCGCCGATGCGGAAGGACTGGGGGACCGAGAACGGGCCGACGAGGCCCCCGAGGTCAGTGAAACGAGCTCTCCAGAAGTAGATGGTGTCCCGCAGCAGTGTCGTTCCCACCGTGACGTCGGGACAGCGGGCATCTTTCGCGAGGAAGGGAGCGAGGGGGATCGGACCGGAAATCCAGTCGAATGTTGCGAACAGAACATCGGTCGAGACCTCGACTTCCATGAGGTTGGAGAAGTCGACCGTATTTCCTTCGCGATAGATGCAACTGAGGTTTGGAGTCTCGTCTACCACCGGATTCACGAAACCCGAATCCCCGAACTGGGCGGTCTCAAACCTCTCGTTAACAAACAGGGTGTCCGGCGCCAACGGAGGCAGGGGAGGCTCAACGATGTAGCTCGTGTTTGCCGTGAATAGCGTCGAATTCCCGAACGAATCGACAGCTCGGACGTGCCAGAAGTAGGTCCCCGGCACGAAGGCGGGAGTAAGGGCTGTCGAAGCCACAGGGCTGGCCGTGAAGTTGATAGAACCGTAGAGCGGGTCATCATCGACCTCAACCACATAATTTGCAACCGTGCCGATGCCGCAGGAGGTCGAGTCCGTCGAGTCGGTCCAATCCAGAACCGTGCCGGGCGGATTAATCACGATCGACCCGTCCGGCGGGCTGAGGTGAACCGGAAGCGTCGGAGGAATCGCGTCCGGGCAGGTCACGTTGAGATTGTCCACAAACCAGCCCCTGAAGCCAGGGCCGCCGAGCGAGAACCCGAATCCGCCCGGATCTCCGTCGAAGAAATACTGAACCATGATGGTCGTGTTGCCGGCCAAGGCGGCTGTCGGGTCAAGCGTCTGAAGCGTGTAAACGCCCGACGGACCGGAAGTAGTACCCGGCGGATTGGAATCGCCGCCCGCGATGTCGATCGTGAATGTCTGGAGGTTGCCGCCGACGGAGTTGAGAATGTTCACCTGTCTCAATTCGAAGAATCCGGAACTCGGCGACGCAGTAACTTCGTAATTGTTCTGGAACGTCACGAGCACCGTTGCGCCCAGGCCGCTGATGTCGACCAAGGGGCTCGTCGCGGTCCCGACCCCGCCAATGTCAAAGGCACTGACAGGGTCGAATTCTGTCGTGTCTACTCCATCGTTAAAGTTCAGGGACCCTGCGCTTCCCCCGAACGTCGCTCCTCCGGGCATCGATGCGGGCGTCGCATCCACTCCCCACAGTACTCCAGGCGCGAGGGGTTCCAGATTCACGACCGTCCAGCCGGCTGGTAGCCCTCCGCCGTCGAAGTTCTCAAAGTACGGCGCCACGATCTGGGCCCTGGCTGACAGGGCGCTCAGCAAGACGATTGAGGCAACAGCGATTCTGCTGCGCATGCCTTCCCCTTCCTTGTGCTGAATCCGGCGCGCCGAAGTCCTCCGGCGCGCGTCGGGCCCTGGATGATCAATGAATGAATCACGCTATCGAGGCGGCAATTCTCTGGTCCTACCCTGGGCCATGTCAAGCAAGAACGACTTCGCGCTGACATCGCAGTTGCGGCACTCCCGTCCCCGCGAGTGCTCCCCCTTACCTCGGAGTCGCTTCGGGCATCGCTTTCAGGGTCCCTAACGGTCCGATCAGTCGGAATTCCAGGTCCACAAAGGCCCAACTCCACATGGACTCGCCTTCCTGCTTTCCGGGCTTTGAGAAGTCGACCGTGAAGAGAGGTATTGGCGTCGTCATGGCTCGGAAGGCCCGGCGCTGAAGTTCCGTCGCCTGAGGATCAGCCTCACTTTCAATCCGGCGCACGTGGATCTCGGTCATCCCATGGCTGGCGAGCAGAGTGAAGGCTTGCAGTATGCCTTCGGCGTAGTGCTTGTGACGGATAACGTGAGAGTCCGCCAGCGCAGAACCGTAGGGTTCACGAAAGGTGCTCCTGTACCAGTTTCCGGGGTCGGGCAGGTCGATGCGAAGGATCAGTCCGTCAAGTTTGCTGCGGTCGGCGCCGGCCTTGACCAGTTCTTCCGCGAGAGCTTTCAGTTTCTGGCTCAGGTCGTCCGTGGAGTCCTCGTGCGGTTGAAAGCGTCCCACCTCCTGGTTCGGGGGTTGAAGCGGGGGAGCGAACGCGGGCGTCTCCACCTTTGTTTCGGTCGCAGGAACGCCAGTCTTCAGAACCTCCGCTTTGGGCCCGGCGGTTTCGGCTCGATCGCATCCACCGGCTCCCAAAAGCGCAAGGAGAAGGGTTATGGGGGCGCAGAAAGCTGCAGCCGGTCGCGCGGGGCGTTGCATCGGCGGATCATCCTCCTCGCCCTGAAGCTCGTCAAGCCCGTCCGCACACTCCGTCCATGACGCCGGAAAGGTCGTTCTTCCAGGGCATATCAGATTGTCGGGAGGTGCCGATCGGACGTAGCATCCAACCCTGACGATCGAGGAGCTTCTTTCCACGCGGCACAGGAGTGCGAGATGAGTGCGAGGACGTGCTTTCCGGCGGCGCCTCTTCTCTCTGCGGTCTGCGGGTGCCGGCCTCTCCCGCGCGCCTTGCGCGCGCTACTCCTGGCCGCCGCCTGCTGCAGCGGCGCGTCCTGCGACCGGCAGGTTCCGCCCTCCTCCCCCGCACCTGCGTCGCCGCCAGCCCCGGCGCCTTCGCAGGATTCGCCCCGCCTGCTCGGAAGAGCGCCCGAGTTTGTTCTCCTCGACCAGTCAGGACAGCCTTTCGCCTCTTCAGACCTGCTGGGCATGGTCTGGATCGCGGACTTCATTTCCGCGAGGTGCCCCAGCGAATGCGTTCAGATGACTTCCGCTCTCGTCGAGCTGCAGGCCCGGCTCCCGAAGGACCGCGGCTGGTCAGGGGTCCGGCTCGTGAGTTTCAGCGTCGATCCGGTGAATGACCGGCCGCCGGTACTGGCGGAATACGCGAAGCGGAATTCGGCCGACCCCGCGCGCTGGAGATTCCTCACCGGAAGCCTCGAGGCGATCCGGAGGCTGAGCACGGAAGGAATGAAGCGGAAGGCCGGCGAGGCGGGGACAGGTGATCCAGGCATGCCGATCCTTCATAGCCGGCAATTCGTCCTGGTCGATCGCGAAGGGAGGATCCGCGGCCATTACGAAGGGCTGACCGAACCCGGACGCGCAGAATTGATGGACGACCTCACGCGTGTCGTGAACGAGAAGCCGGCCGCGATCCTGGCCGTGCCGCCGACCATCCTGGATGGCCATTACCTTGAAGTCCGCAGGCAGACGCAGCTTTCCGGGGCCTCCCGGGTGAAGGCCTTCCATGAGTTCCGGTTTACCGATCGCATCGCCGAGAGCGGAATAACGTTTCGCCACCACATCGTCGACGACGCGGGGCGCGACTACAAGCCCTCGCATTACGACCACGGCAACTCGCTCGCGGTCGCGGACGTCGACGGCGACGGCCGCCTCGACCTGTTCTTCGTCGACCAGCTGGGCCCCGGCGAACTCTGGAAAAACGCCGGCGGCGGAATCTTTGAGAACGCGACAAGGGCTTCGGGCATCGCCCAGGGCGAAAGGATCGGTGTCGGAGCCTCCTTCGTCGATATCGACAACGACGGCGATCCGGATCTGTTCACGACCAGTGTCCGGGGCGGAAACCAGCTCTACGTGAATGACGGCCGGGGCAGCTTCAAGGACATCACGCGCGAAGCGGGCGTAGGATATTCCGGTCACTCGGCGGCCGCCGTCTTCTTCGACTTCGACCGCGACGGGTTGCTCGACCTGTGGCTGTGCAACACTGGAAGCTACACGACCGAAGCAAAAGGTCGCGGCGGGTACTACGTCGGAGTCAACGACGCATTCGCCGGCCAGCTCAAGCCGGAGCGGTACGAATCCAAGATCCTCTACCGAAACATGGGAGGCAACGTCTTCAGGGACGTAACCGAGGCAGTCGGAATCCTTGACTACAGCTGGACCGGCGATTCGACTCAACTCGACGCGAATGAGGACGGCTTTCCGGATCTCTACGTCCTGAACATGCAGGGACCGGACGAGTACTACGAGAATGTCGAGGGGAAGTCGTTTATCAAGAAGAGCCGGGACCTCTTTCCGAAAACGCCGTGGGGGTCGATGGGCGTCAAAGTGTTTGACTTCAATGGTGATGGCGGACTTGACGTGTACGTCACGGACATGCATACGGACATGGCGCCTCCGAAGGGAATCCTGCCCGAGGACGAGAAGAAGAAGCTGCCCGAAGAACTCATGTTCCCCAGGTCGTTCCTCAACACTGACGCCGAGCTGGTTTTCGGGAACGCGCTGTACAGGAAGGAAGGACCGGGGCGCTTCAAGGAAGTTTCCGAGGAGGCCGGCGCTGAGACCTACTGGCCCTGGGGGCCGTCTGTCGGCGACCTGAACGCGGACGGGTACGAGGACTTGTTCGTCGGCGCGGGCATGGGGTACCCGTTCCGTTACGGGATCAACAGTTTGCTGCTGAACGAAGGCGGGGCGAAATTCGCGGACTCGGAGTTCATCGTGGGCGTGGAACCGCGCCGCGGAGGTCACATGGCCAAGCCCTGGTTCGAACTGGATTGCAGCGGCGCCGATCGCAAACACCCGCTCAGTCCGCCGGGCGAACAGGGTCGTATCGCTGTCTGGGGCGCTCTGAGCACCCGGGCGGCGGCAATTTTCGACCTGGACGACGACGGCGATCTGGACATCGTCACGAGCGAGTTCAACGACTCGCCGCAGATCCTGGTGTCGGACCTGTCGGCGAAGAAGTCGATCCACTTCCTCAAGGTGCGCCTCATCGGTTCCAGGTCGAACCGGGGCGGCATCGGCGCGACCGTGGTCGTGCGCGCTGCCGGAAAGAGTGCGATCCAGGCCAGCGACGGCAAGTCCGGGTATCTCTCCCAGAGCTGCATGCCGCTTTACTTCGGGCTGGGCGACGCCGACCATGCGGATAGCTTGGAAGTGAAATGGCCGTCTGGCATACGGCAGACCGTCGGCGGGCCCATCCAGGGGAACAGGCAGATCGACATTCGAGAGGAATAGCGCCGCTGAAACGGTCCTTCTCGACGTCGGGGTCCGTTCGCGAATGTCGCGAACCTGGTTGTGGGGCCCGCGGGGATTGAATAGGATCGCGGGCCACCTCCCCCACGCCAGGACCGGATGCGCACACGATTCACCACGCACCTGTTCGCCCTGACCTTCTTGTTCGCGGGTGCCGCCTGCGACCGCCCTGGCCGGGGAGTGCCCACGACCTCCCCCGTTCCGTCGACTCCGGCAGCCGTGCGGACTCCACCCGCTTTGGCCAGCGAGCGTTTTGCCTGGGGAGCGCGATTTCTGCCCGCTGAGATTCCCCGCGGGCTGGCAAATCCCTCTCCGTCTGCCACTTCGGTCCTCTTTGTCGACTTCGAGGAACTGCGCCGCCACCCCGGGATGGAACCGCTCCTGGGGCTCGGTTTCGGAGCGGCGGATCTCGCGGTCGAACTGGCTATCCTCGCCCGCGACCTGCAGTGCTTCTGGAGATTTGAAGTCGGAAATTCAGATCCGCGCGCCCCGCCTCCCTTCTCTCCGATCTCCATAGCAAGGGTCGCGAATCCCGAAACGGTCCTCGCGCGCCTACAGTCGCGATATCGGGAGGGAAAGATCCGTATTGTCGTGATCGACGGGCAGGAGTGGTTTGAGGATTCGCCGACGATGTCGTTCGAGACCGTCATGGACAACCGCGTTGTGCGCGTCCGGACCCGCGCGTGCGTCGACTGGATCCGCGAAACACTCTCCGGTAGCCGACCCTCCCTGGTAGATGCCCCCGGCGCTCGCGATATCCTCGCGCTATCTCCGAAGCACGCCGGCTCTATCTTTCTCACCTCAAATCGTCGCTACTCCAGACTTTCAATTCACGACGAGACGCTCCTCCTCGCGGGCAGCGCGGTCACTGCCACCGAGAAAATCGGGATCCTGGCGTTCGCCTCGGAGGAGGCGGCCGTGAACGGAATTTTGCCGGTGACGCTCCAACTCTCCGAAGAACCGATTGCGACGAGCTTGAATCGGGACCGCAACCTGCTGGTTCTCCGGACTCTCCTGGAGCCGGACCAGTCGGACTTCGCCCCGAAACCACGCGAACAGGGACTCATCCTCGGTGTGGCGGACTGGATTCCCGCACCCGTCGAAGGCGAGTCCGAAACGACCATCGACTGCTTTGTTCCTGGAGAAACATCGCCGCCGGATTCAGCTCCACGCCAACGGGCGCTTGATCTCTTCCACAGTACGGGCCTCTCCTTGCCCGAACCAACTTCTGTTCGCATACGGATTCGCGGCGCTTCTTCTCCCGAGCCTGGCATGGATATGGCGATTTTCGAAGGGGCTGGGGAGAATTGGCCCCTTGCGTTTGCGGTCGGTGCGGCGGGGGCGNNGGCGGGGGCGAGCCGGTTCAGCCAGAGCCGGATAGGTTCGATGCCGATCTGGCTGACTCCGGAGTTCGCCGTCTGGGCAATTCGCGGGAAATTGCTCCTCTGGGGTCGCGATTCAGAGACCTTTCACCTGATGCTCCGGGCCCGCTATGGCCTTTCCCCGTCACTCCTGGATCTTCCGGAGTTGCGGGAAGCGGCGGGGGCCTGTCCGCCGGATGTCAGGAGCCTTCGTCTGTCATGGGGTGCGGCCGGCCAACCTCGCGTTGCGTCGCTTGTGCTCGAGTGCGGAAGCGGGACCGACAGGGCTTCCATTCTTGCGTTTCGCACCACGGCCGAAGCTCTCGATGTGTTCGAAAGCGAGGGCCAGGCGGTCGAAGGGAGGCGGCTTCAGGGTCGTCTGATCCTCTCGAAGCCTCGCTGACTCGGCATGCGGCCCAGTGGTGAGTCAGCTTTGATTTCGTGGGTTGCGTCCGAAGGGTGCAACCCACGAAATCAAGCGTGTCGAACGGTTCCGAAGATGCGAGAGGGCGCAGGTGGGAATCACTTACCCTTGTTCGCTTAGTCCACGTCAATTCCCTCGCACCCTGTCACTCCGCGGTTCCCGTACGGTCCGTTCCGCACCATCACCACCGGATCTCCTGGATCTTCGGCAACTTCCGGGTACTCGTGCACCGTCCCCTTGAAGTTCCGGAGCACAAGCTTCCCGTCCGCCCACCTCTCCACGTAGTTCGGCACCATCGGGATCTTCCCGCCGCCGCCGGGGGCGTCGATCACGTAGTGCGGGATCGCGATCCCGCTGATCCAGCCGCGCAGCCCCTTCATGATCTCCAGCCCCTTTTCGACCGTGGTCCGGAAATGGTTCGTCCCCTTCGTGATGTCCGCCTGATAAAGGTAGTAAGGACGGCAGCGGGCCATGAGGAGGCCCTTGAAGAGCTTCGCGAGCGCCTCGACGTTGTCGTTCACGCCCTTGAGAAGGACGGTCTGGTTCATGAGCGGGAAGCCGGCGTCGGCGAGGCGGTTCAGGCTGGCGATCGCCTCGGGGGTGAGTTCGTCGGGGTGGTCGAAATGCACCATCATCCAGATCGGGTTGTACGGCTTCAGCCGGGCGCACAACTCCGGAGTCACCCGCTGAGGGAGCGCGCTCGGGATGCGCGTCCCGATTCGGATGACTTCGACGTGCGGGATCGCGCGGAGGTTTCGGACGATGTCTACGAGCGGATCGTCCTTCAGCATCATCGGGTCGCCGCCCGAAAGCACGACGTCGCGCACCTCCTTGTGCGCCGCGATGTACTCGTACGCACGCCGGAGCTGCTCCCTGGAGATGCTCTCCGGGTCGCTGACCTTCCGCTTCCTCGTGCAATAGCGGCAGTAGAACGCGCACTGGTGGGCGACGTAGAAGAGGACGCGGTCCGGGTAGCGGTGCACCAGGCCCGGGACCGGGCTCATTTTCTCCTCGGAAAGGGGATCGTCGAAGCCGAACTGGTCGTCCAGCTCGCGCTCGTCCGGCGCCACCTGCTTCATCAGGTGCTCCGGGTACCCCTTCGCCTTCATCAGGTCCATCCAGTACTTGTTCACGCGGAGCTGGAAGACATCGTCGACCCGTTTCGCGACGAGCGCGTCCTGTTCCGGGAATTCCTCGCACCACTGCCTGGCGTTGTTCACGCCTTCCGCGAGAAGTCGCTGCCACTCTTCCACGACGAGCTCCTAAAAGGAGAAGTACTTTCCGAGGACGATTTTGTCGTCGTCGGCGGTGTAGTAGCCGCGGAAGCGGGCGAGCACTTCGTAGTTGAGCGCCCGGTAGAAGGCGAGCGTGCCCTCGTACCCGGCGCGCGAGGAAGTCTCGACGAGAAGCGAGCGTCCGCGCGCTTCCCGAACGGCCTCTTCGCAGTGCTCGACGAGCATGCGTCCGATTCCACGACCGCGGCCCCGGGGGTCCACCGCGACCCAGTACAGGTCCCAGGTACCGTCGCTCAGATTGGCCTTGCCCCAGCACGCGTAGCCGAGGACAGCGCCGTCTTCCTCTGCCACGACGAAGTTGTAGTCCTCCTGCCCGGGCCGGAGCCCGGCGTCGATCACCTCGACCCCGACGGCGACTTCCGCTTCGCTGAAATTTCCCGCGTCGCGCAGAAGCCGCTCGAGTGAAGGGCGGTCAGCGGCGCGAAGTGCGCGAAGCGTGAGCATCGACAGCACGCGGGCTCCTTCGCCAGGCCCAGAGGGCGAGGCGTTCGACCAGGTCTTCCCAGGTCCAGCCGCGGGCGCGCGCGCATCGCGCGAGCCCGGCGTCGGGGGAGAGGTCGGGGTTGGGGTTGACTTCGAGGATGAAGGGTTTGCCGGAAGAATCGGTGCGGATGTCGACGCGCGCGACGTCGCGGCAGCCGCAGACACGGAAGGCGCGGAGAGCGAGGCGGCGGAGGCGCGCGGCGGCCGGGCAGTCGATCGTGGCGGGGCAGCGGGGGACGGTCGCCCGGAACTCTACGGACTCGGGGACCCACTTGGCGTCGTAGGAAACGAACCGCGGCTTTCCGGCCGGCATCGCGGAGAAATCAATTTCGGAAATCGGAAGCGCGGCCGGCCGGGAGCCGGCGACGGCGACGTTGAACTCCCGCCCTTCGAGGAATTCCTCCACGAGCGCGGGCTGCCCGTAGGTTTCGAGCACAAAGGCGACCTGTTCGCGCAGGCGCGCCTCGTCCTGCACCACCGACCGGTCGGTCAGACCGAGCGACGCGTCCTCGCGAAGGCACTTCACGACCAGCGGGAAGCGGAGACCAGCCGCGCCGGCGGGCACCTTCATCACGCGCCCCGCGGGGACGGGCAAGCCCCACGACGAGAGAACGGACTTGGTGCGTTGCTTGTCCAGCGAGAGTTCGATGGAATTCGCGGGGCAGCCCGTGAACGGGACGCCTGTCGCCTCCAGCGATCTGGCGACCGCCGCTTCCGCCTTCGAGTCTCCCGCAATTCCCTCGACGAGGTTGAAGATCACGTCCGGCGCCGTGCGCGTCACGAGCCGCTTCACCTCGTCTGCGGACCCCACCGGCATCGGCACGGTTTCATAGCCGCGGCTGCGAAGCGCGCCATCCACGAGTTCCACGGTCCCGCGGATATCGTCGTGAGTGGGAGCCTGACCGGGGCGCGACGCCAGGGTGGCGTCGTACGCGAGGGCGATCCGCCGCGGTCTCACGAGGGGCTCCTTTATCTGAGGGAGAAGTGTGCGGGCGGAGTGAAAGCGCCGCCGGGAATGCCGAGGCCGAGCCGGGCGCAGGCGGAGTCGAGGACGCGACGGACCATGGCGTTGTAAGACAACCCTGCCGCCCGTGCCGCTTTCGGGAAGCACGAATTCTGCTCGGGCTGCGGGAGGATTCCCGGGAGGGGGTTGACCTCGATCACCTGGGGGCGACCGGAGGCGTCGCACCGGACGTCGATGCGGGCCCAGTCCCGGAGCCGCAGCGCGTCCCACGCGCGCAGGCACACCGACTCGATATCGAGCTCGAGGTCGGCGTCCACCGTCGCGGGGCAGCTGAAGATCTCCAGCGGTTTGTCGCTCGTGTCCCACACCCATTTTGCTTCGAAGGAGTAAATCGGGTGGGCGCCGGGCGGCAGGGAGTCGAATCGGATTTCGACGATCGGGAGGACGCGGAGGTCGTCTCCATTTCCGATCAAGGCGACGGTGAATTCGCGGCCGGGGAGGAACTCCTCGATGATGGCGGGCTCGTGGTAGAGGGAGATGATGCGGGCGATTTCGCGGCCGAGTTCGTCCTCGTTCCGGGCGACGGAAGAATTGACGATGCCTTTTGAAGAGCCTTCCGAGAGTGGCTTGACGATGACGGGGAATTTCAGGACAGGCTTGCCGGGAGCCGGCAGGGCTCCATGTCCCGCGATGATGCGGTGGAGGTCATCGGCGGACTCGGCGACGCGGAACTGGGGAGTGGGGATGCCGTGGGCTCCGAGGATTTCCTTGGTGCGGGACTTGTCGAGGCAGAGGGCGAGGGTGACGGGATCGCTGCCTGTATAAGGAAGGCGGAGGAGTTCGAAGAGCGCGGGAAACTGGGCTTCGCGTGCGGCGCCATGCAGGCCTTCGGCGAGGTTGAAGACGAAGTCCGGCCGGTTCGCGCGGAGTTTTTCGAAAGCGTCTTCGTCCGCTTCGACGAGGGAGACGTGGTGGAACTCGGCGAGGGCGTCCCGGATCGCCTCGATCGTTTCGAGGTCGTCGCACTCGGCGTAGAAGTCGGGAGGAAGCTCGCCGGAAGCGAGGACAGATGAGTTGTTCTTCTTGAGGTTATAGACTAAGGCGACCTTCATCGCCGGACCCCCTTTACCCCATGTAGTCGAACTAAATGAATGTTAGGGTGCTGTTCCCGGAGCACCCTGCCACCCCCTACAGTTAGGGGCGCGGCCAACTTGCATCACATTGCCTAGTATAGCGTGCGATTCCGCACATTCAAGGAGAGAAGCTCGTTATTCCTCAGATTTGCCACCCTTGGCCATCCGTATCCAGCAGGTTTTAGGCCCGCCGGACGATTCGACCGCAGTTTTGTTTTCGTCATGGTATTTTTTATTTCGAAATGCAGGGGCGATTCACGCCGGACGCGACGAGTCCATGAGAGGCCTTCTCGGTTCGGCGTCAACTTGAGGTTTTGAAACAGGGTCTTAGGTACCTAAGTAGCTCCACGTTGATTCCTTGCCATCCATCCGCGCGTCTTTCGCCGTCCCGCGGCGTAGTCGATCCTCACTGGAGCTCCGTTCCGCTCCAGTTCCGGTCTCCTCCTTGCGGGCCGGCGAAATCCGCAGCGGCTGAATGGCAAGGAATCAACGCGGAGCTACTTAGGGAAATTTTCCTTGCGACGGGTCGCCGAACCTAGTGTCCTCTGGGCAGGGAGGCGAGTTCATGGTGGGCCTGCGAAGCGTCGCGGCATTCCTTGCAATCTCCAGCGGATGCGGCCCGGATCAGTCCGAGAAGCCAATCGACACGCTGACCGTGGAAGTCACGGGCCGTGGAATGGAGTGGATCGTCCGTTACCCGGGTGAAGACGGAGTGCTGGGATCTGCAGATGACGTGACCGACCGGCAGAATCTTCACGTGCCCGCAGGTGCCGATACGACTGTTGTGCTGAAAAGCGCCGACTACGTCTACTCGTTCTCGTTGCCCGCTTTCGAAGCTCGCGAAATTGCCGTTCCAGACCTCGTGTTCAGCCTGCGCTTCAAGCCGGAAACCCCGGGTGAATATGAACTCCAGGGGGACAACATGTGCGGGGGCACCCACTCCGCTCTGAAGGGAAAACTGATCGTTGAACCCGCGTACGCCTTCCGGGCCTGGTTGAAGGAGAGGAGAAAATAGATGCGTGACAACACAAACTTCAGGCGGTGGTGCGGTATCGCCGTCCTGGTCGCAACGCTCGGAACGCTGGCCGCCTGCGACAAGTCGAAGCCGACGCCCCCGCCCGTGCCCGCGGGTCCGGTCCCGCGAAAACCCCCTGTTCTGGGGCAATCTCCGGAATTTCTGCTTTTCGACCAGGGAGGCAAGGTCTTTTCAAGCGAGGACCTCCTTGGGAAATTCTGGGTCGCCGATTTTATTTTCACGAAGTGCGCCGGCACCTGCATCGGGATGACTGCCAGCATGGGTCGGCTCCGGGCCGAGATGCAGAAGAGGAAGGAGTTCCAGGGCGTCCACAGTGTGAGCTTCAGCGTCGACCCGGATACCGACACCCCTCCGGTTCTCGCCGCTTATGCCGCCCGCAGCGGCGCCGATTCAGCGGGATGGACCTTCCTGACAGGGACGAGGGACGCGATCTGGAAACTCTGCAAGGAAGGGATGAAGCTTCCAGTCGAGGACGCGCCCGCGGGTGAAACGAAAATGCCCATCGTTCACAGCCAGAACTTCATCCTGATCGATCGCGAAGGCGCAATTCGCGGGTACTACGACGGATTGACCGAGGAAGGTTGCAAATCCCTGCTCGCGGACCTGGCCCTGGCCGTTGCCGAGCCGCCGGCCCGGAAGGTGGTTTTCCCCGCGGAAGTGCTCGAGTCGCTCTGGCTGAAGGAAGCCGCCTCACGCCAGCTCGCCGTCGCCGCGAAAATTGCCGCGTTCCATGACTTTCGTTTCACGGACCGGATCGCCGAGAGCGGAATAACGTTCCGTCATCACGTCGTGGACGATGCGGCGAAACACTTCAAGGCAAACCACTACGACCACGGAACCGGGATGGCCGTGGCGGATGCGGACGGAGACGGCCGCCTCGACCTCTTCTTCGTCAACCAGCTCGGGCGCAGCGAACTCTGGCGGAACCTGGGCGGCGGCCGATTCCAGGATTTCACCGCAGCTTCAGGAATCTCCCAGGGGGACAGGATCGGGGTTGCGGCCTCGTTCGCGGACATTGACAACGATGGCGATCCGGACCTGATGCTGACAACGGTCCGCGGCGGGAACCTGTTGTTCGAAAATGGCGGGAAAGGGAAGTTCACGGATATCACTTCAAAGTCAGGCGTCGGCTTCGCCGGGCACTCCGCGGCAACCGTGTTCTTCGATTTCAACCGGGACGGGCTGCTGGATCTCTGGGTCTGCAACGTGGGAGTGTTTACGACGGAGGAAAAAGGGCGGGGAGGGTACTACGTCGGCACGGGCGACGGCTTCGCCGGCCACTTGAAGCCCGAGCGCCTGGATACGAGCCTTCTCTACCTGAATACGGGAGGCAATGTTTTCAAGGACGTCACGAGCGAGTTCGACATCCTCGACAGCGGCTGGAACGGCGACGCCAGCGCGCTGGATGTGAACGGAGACGGTTTCCTCGACCTGTACGTGCTCAACATGCAGGGGCCCGACGAGTACTACGAGAACCTCGGTGGGAAAAAGTTCGAGAAGAAGAGCCGGTCGATTTTCCCGGCCACGCCCTACGGCTCCATGGGCATCAAGGTCTTCGACTTCAACGGCGACGGAAACCTGGACATCTACGTCACCGACATGCACACCGACATGGCTCCGCCGAACGGGATGTCTCCCGACAAAGAAAAGGACAAGATTCCCGCGAATCTGATGTTCCCCAAGGCCTTCCTGAAAACCGATGCGCTCCTGGTCGCCGGTAACGCGCTCTTCCGAAATGAGGGCGGAGGCGTCTACAAGGAGATTTCGGATGAAGCGCGAGCCGAGACGTACTGGCCCTGGGGAGTCTCGGTTGGCGACCTGAACGCAGACGGCTACGAGGACGCCTTCGTGACCGCTGGCATGAGTTACCCGTTCCGGTACGGAATCAACAGCCTTCTGCTGAACGAGGGCGGGCGGAAGTTCGCGGATGCGGAATTCATCGTGGGCGTCGAGCCCCGGCGCGGCGGGAGGATCTGCAAGCCGTGGTTCGAACTCGATTGCGGCGGCGAGGACCTCGGCCACAAACAGCGTCCCTCCGGCTTCCTGGGCCGCGCCGTCGTCTGGAGCGCCCTCAGCACCCGATCCTCCGTCATCTTCGATGTCGATGACGACGGCGACCTCGACATCGTCACCGCAGAACACAACGACTGCCCGCAGGTTCTCGTCAGCGATCTGTCGGCAGGAAAGGCCGTGCACTTCCTGAAGGTCCGCCTGACGGGCACAAAGTCGAACCGCTCGGGAATCGGCGCGATCGTCCAGGTCCGCGTGGGTGACCGCAAGCTCGTCCAGGCCAACGACGGCAAGTCCGGCTACATGGCCCAGAGCGATCTCCCTCTGTACTTCGGCCTCGGCGACGCTGATCACGCGGATGGAATCGAAGTGATCTGGCCCTCCGGTGCGCGGACAAGCGTGCCCGGGCCGATCAAAGGGAATGAGCTCTTGAACCTCACCGAGAAGTAGGACCGGCGCGACTCGATCGAGACGGTCCTGCAGCAGGTCCGCGGGCATGCCCACTGTTTGGTTGCCCACCGGGCGCCGCGGCCATAATCTTCCCGTCGATGGATATCGAGTTTACGCTGGACGGAAAGGCGACGAAGTGCCCCCAGGGCCTGACGATCGCCGCGGCGCTTTTCCACGTCGGTCACCGGACGCTGCGATCGTCGCAGCGCGGCAACTCGCCCCGGTCCCTCTTCTGCGGGATGGGGATCTGCCTGGACTGCGTCCTCGAAGTTGACGGGCGATCGGGCGTTCGCGCTTGCGCGACGCTGCTGAAGCCCGGGATGCGCGTTGCGACGCAGGCAGGCGCATCCTCGATCGCGAGTCCGACATGAGCGAACCAGACCTCCTCGTTGTCGGGGGCGGGCCGGCGGGAATGAGCGCCGCGATCGCTGCGTCCCGGCGCGGGCTCCGGTGCACGATCGTCGATGAGGGATTCGATCTCGGAGGACAGATCTACCGGCCGCCGACAAGTCCGCTGCGGGCGCCGGAGCCGCATCCGCGCGGGGAAGGACTCCGGAACGAGGTCCGCGCGCTTGCCGACCGGATTGAAGTGCGAAAGGGAAGCGCCGTCTGGGGAATTTTCGAGGGGCTCCGCGTTGCCGTCGGAGTCGAAGATCGGACAGAGCTGTTCAAACCTCGCGCCGTCCTCCTCGCTACCGGCGCGTACGAATTTGTCCCCCCGTTCCCCGGGTGGACGCTTCCTGGCGTCATGACCCCCGGCGCCGCACAGATTCTCGTGAAGACCATGGGAGTCGCGCCCGGGAAGCGCGTGGTCGTCGCGGGAACAGGGCCGTTCCTGCTCGTGGTCGCGTGCCAGCTTCTGAATGCGGGAGTGAAGGTCGTTGCCGTGCTCGAGGCGTCGCGCCGCGCGCCGTGGCTTGCGCTTCCGTTTCACGGCTTTCGGTCGCCCGGCCTCCTCCTCGACGGGCTCGGATACCTGGCGAAACTGGCATTCGCCGGCGTGCCCGTGCGCTACGGCCGCATGGTCGTCTCCGCGGCGGGAGACGAATCCGTTCGCTCCGTGACGCACGCGCCGGTGGATCGCGACTGGTTCCCTGACCGTTCGAAATCCGAGGCTGAAGAGGCCGACACGCTGTGCGTCGGGTACGGTTTTGTGCCGCGAGCGGAGCTGGCGCAAATGGCCGGATGCGCCCTTGAAATGCGGCCGGACGTCGGGGGATGGGTGCCGGCGCGCGACCGCGATCTCAGGACGACAGTTCCCGGCATTTTCGCGGCGGGCGACGGATCGGGCGTCGCCGGCGCGCTGGTCGCTGAGCTGGAGGGTCGCCTGGCCGGAATCGCGGCCGCGGTGTCCCTCGGGGCGCTTGACCGCGCCGAATTCAATCGGGTCCGGCGGCCGATCGATCGCCAACTCGCCCGCCTCATCCCGATGCGCCGCGCCCTCGACCGCATTTCGGCGATTCAACCCGGCCTGTCTTCGCTCGTCGACGATCGCACCACCGTCTGCCGCTGCGAGGAAGTCGCGTGGAGCGAAGTTCGCGATTCCATTCGCGCGGGGTCCTCGACTTACCCCACCGTGAAAGTCTCAACGCGAGTCGGCATGGGCGCCTGCCAGGGGCGCTTCTGCTGGCCCTCGGTGGCGCGCCTCGTCGCTGGCGAGCTCAAGTGCCCCCTCGCCGATGTCGGCCAGGGAAGCGCGCGGCCGCCGCTTCGTCCCATCACTCTGGGTGCCCTGGCGACTTCACCGCGCGAAGGGTGAGCCGCATGAGCCGAACCGCCGACGTGGTCGTGATCGGCAGCGGCGCCGTCGGCGCGAGCGTGGCGTTCTACCTCGCCGGGCGAGGCGCGCGCATCACCCTTCTGGACGCGTCGACGCCGGGCCGGGCTACCTCCGCTTCGGCGGGCGGGTTGTGGCCGTTGGGCGAATCACTCGGGCTGGGCTGCGGCGTGATCTTTCACGCCGCGCGGAAATCAGGAGACGCCGCCGTCCCGTCGGAATCCGAGGGACCAGAACCCCTTCCGGGGAAATTCATGGACTTCCTGTGCGAGAGCAACGGGCTCTTTCCCGCGCTCGCAGCCGAGTTGCGTTCTCTTTCCGGAGTCGATATCGAGGCGGAGTCCGGCACAGGTCTCCTTTACCTGCTGTACGACGAGGAACAGCAGCGGCACGCCCGCCGCATCGTCGACCTGGTGGGGGACGACCGGACGAGGGTCGAAGAGTGGAGTGCGGAGCAGGTCTGGAAGCGCGACCCGCTGATCACGCGGGACTTGCGGGGCGCGGTGTATTTTCCGGGCGACAACCAGGTGAACCCGATGCTGCTGGCGGAGGGGCTGAAGCGCGGTGCATGCGCGAAGGGGGGCCGGTTTGTAGCCGAGGCGCGCGTGACCGGACTTCAAATCGCGGGTGAGCGGGTCGTCGCGGTCGAGTCCAGCCGCGGGACGTTCGAATGCGGCGCGGTCGTGAACGCGGCGGGGGCGTGGGCGGGGCAGATCGCGCGGCTCGCGGGAATCGAAATCCCGGTTCATCCCGTCCGCGGACAGATCGTGTGTACCGAGACGCTTCGGCCGGGGACGCTGCGCTCCAACCTCAGCACGCGCGACTGCTACATTCTCCAGAAGACGCATGGCGAGGTCATCATCGGAAGCACTACGGAGCGCTGCGACTTCGACGTGTCGGTCCGTTACGAGAACCTGCGTGACCTCGCGGCCGGCGCCGTACGCGCCGTGCCGGCGCTTCGAGATGTGACGGTGAAGAGAACCTGGGCCGGGCTTCGTCCCGGCGTTCCCGATGAGCTGCCGATCCTGGGCCGCGCGGCGGAGATACCGAACTTTTTTCACGCGACAGGCGGTTTCCGGACGGGCATCGTCGCAGCGCCGCTGACCGGACAGCTCGTAGCCGCGGAGGTGCTTGGAGAATCCCTGCCGTTTCCGATCGACATGTTTCTCGCTTCGCGGTTCCAGAAGTCAGCTACGGGGTCCGTGCCGAGCGCCCACGCTTGAGCACGATTCTCTTCGCAAGCGAGCTGCGCGCCGGAATCGGGCACGTTCGATCGCTTGCCGCGCTTGCCCGGGAGCTTTCGTCTCGAGGGCATTCCGCTGTCTTTGCTCTCGGTAACCTGGCGGAAGCGTGGCCACTGCTGCGCCCCGACGCTTTCCCGTTGTTCCAGGCGCCGATTCAACTCAACCTTCCGGGAAAGCCGATCGTCGATCCGGCCAGCCGTTCCCTGGCGCACATCCTCGGAGCTGCCGGGTGGAGCCAGACCGATTTCCTTGAACCGGTCGTTCGCGCCTGGGACGGGTTGCTCGACCGCCTCAAGCCCTCGCTTGTCGTGACCGATGCCGCTCCGGCGCTCTGTCTCGCGGCGCGCGGGACAGTTCCCGTGGCTCAGACGGGCGCCGGGCTGTTCATGCCGCCTCCCGACCAGGCCGAATTTCCCTTGCTTCAGGAGGCGCCCTCGGGCGCTGCGACGCCCGATGAATTGCTCGACTCCGTCTCGGAGGTTCAAAGGCGGCGCGGCCGTCCCGCTCCCGTGCGCCTGCCCGCGATCTTTGACGCCGGTCCTCAGTTCCTCACTACCTTTGTTCCGTTCGATCCCTACTCCAGCCTGAGGGACCGGATTCACCTCGGGCCTGTCGATTCCGTCCCTCCGCCGCTTCCGCCGCCCGACCGCCCGTGCTGGTTCGCGTACCTCGATGCCGACAATGCCGGGATCATCCCCACGCTCGAGGCACTCGTGGCGGTGGGAATGCCGGGCGAAGCGTTTCTGAGGTCGCTGACGCGAGTCCAGCGGGAAGATTTCGCGGACTTTGGAATCCGATTGCTCGAGGCGCCCGCTCCGCCCTCAGAGTTGCTCGCGCGAGCTTCCTTTGTGGTGCATCACGGCGGAAGCGGCCTGGGCTGCGCGGCGCTGGCGGCCGGTCGGCCACAGCTCCTGGTGCCACGGGGTCTGGAGCAGGCTCTGTCAGCGGCGAATCTTGCGGCGGCAGGGGTCGGACTGATCGCGGGTGAGGGCAAAGAAGCTGGAGACGTCCTGCATCGGCTCGCCGGGTCGAAAGCAGCCGCCGAGGCAGCACAGTCAGAGGCGTCGCGGATCAGGGATGCAGGTCCCTGGGAGGCCAGGGACCAGGTCATCGAGGCTTGCCTCGCGCTGCTCAACTCCGGTGAAAACCCGTGAGCAAGATTTTGTTCGGCTGGGAACTCGGTGGTGGACATGGTCACGTCCGCACGCTCCTGCCCATCGCAAGGGAGCTCGCCGCGCGTGGGCACACGCCGGTCTTCGCCGTGCGAAATGTTCCCGACGTCTGGCCGGTCCTCCGCCGGGAGGGGTTTGCGGTCCTCGCCGCGCCGTTCTGGCACCGGCGCAATGCGCGTGTCCGAGGCGCCTTCCACGCTCGATCGTTCGAAGACCTCCTGTCATTCCACGGCTGGGGAGAGCCTGACGAACTGGAAGCATTGCTGCGCGCCTGGGACGCCCTGATCGACCTGGTTCACCCGGCGGGAGTGGTGCTGGACCACGCTCCCGCGCTCTGCCTGGCAGCGATGGGGCGCGTCCCTTCGGTTCAGGTGGGAACGGGCTTCTCCGTTCCACCGGCCCATCTTCCCGAATTTCCGGTGATGGACCCGAACGCCGAGCCCGTCATGGCCGCGCGAGACCTGGTGGCTTCGATTCAGGAAGTACAGCGGCGGAGGCACCAGGCGGTGCCGGATGCGGTGCCTGGGATTTTCAGGGCGGCGACGCGCTGCCTGACGATCCTCCCGGAACTTGATCCCTACGCGGGGAACCGGACAGAGAAACCCATGGGTCCCGCCGATGCGCCCCCGGCACCGCTCGCTCCACCCCGTGCTCCGCGCTGGTTCGCTTACATGACGGCCGAGCAGGAATCCGCAGAGAAGATGCTCCTCGAATTTGCCGGGACAGGAATTCCCGGCGAGGCCTACGTCCGCGGGGCAGGTCCGGCGCTGCGCGAACGGATGCTCGATGCCGGAATCGACATTCACGACCAACCGGCCCCGATGCACGAAGTCCTTCCGCGCGCCTCGGTCGTCGTTCACAACGGCGGTATCGGGCTGACGACCGCGGCCCTGGGAGCCGGCCGACCCCAGATCCTGGTCCCACAGCACCTCGAACAGCGCCTCACGGCCGGGCTGCTCGTGAAGATGGGGGTCGCGCTGTCCGTTACGGACCGGGAATCGCCAGGGTCGCTTCTGCGGCGCCTGGTCAAAGGGACGCTGTACATGATGGAAGCGCAGGACCGGGCGGAGTCGGTGCGGAAACGCGGCCCGTGGGAGGCCGGCCGTCGCATCGTCGAGGCGATTTCCGGAGAGTTTCCAGATTTGACTTGAATCGAGGCCCAGGCTCTCTGTACTCTCCCGCCTTCTTCAAATCATCTAAGACTCAACTCTAAAGGAGACACCATGGGTAAGTTCATCCTTGCCGGAGTGCTCGCGCTGGCGCTGATGCCCTCCGCGATCGCGGGGGCCTTGGGCGGAAATTACACCGTTCAGAAGATCGAAAGTGGCTACGAGGCACAGTTGACTCGCATCCAGAATACGTTTCACTCGAATTGTGCCGAGGGGGCTTATGCTGAGCAGGTCAACGACCTGAGCGGTCGCCGCCGCGCAGCTCTCCGTGCCTACAACATCTTCCCCAATGACTACAGCACGTGTGGCGATGGCGAAGGCTACGGCGGGTAGAAGGAGCCCTGTTGCGAACTGACTTTCGGCATAAAGAAATCAGGCCCGGGTCGCGGTTGCGGCCCGGGCTTTTTTCGCAGCCCGTGCGCCAGTTCTGGATACGGCGGCAACCCGTCGCCTTCCACCCGTCCCGGTCCGGCAGTTCTGAAATTCCGCCTGTCGCTTCGGCGACCCGCTTCTATTTCGGCGGCTCCGGGGTCTTCGGCTGCTTCGCGAACCATTCCTTCCAGGCCTTCTTCGTCTCTTCCTTCTTCTTCTCGTCGTCCCACGCGCCCTTCGATTCCCCGGCGACCCGCTCCAGTGCCATGATGGCGAACTGGTCGTAGCTCCATCCGCGAAGCGTCTCCGGTGTCAAGGACTCGAGCATGGTCATGATCTCGGGAAGAGCCGCCAGGCTCCGGATTTTCCCGAGTGCCTCGCACGCCGCCGCGGGAAGAAGGCCGCCCCTGAAAGTTTCTTTCGTTTCCCTTGCCTTCAGAATCTCCAGCAGCCTGGCCTCCGCCTTCTTTACCCGGAGGTTCCCGAGCGCCCTCGCGGCCTCGTACTGCAGGTTCAGGTCCTTGGAGTTGAGCGCGGCAATCAGTTTGTCCGCGACCGAGGAATCCGCGAGTCGTCCCAGCGCGCGCGCCGCCGCCGCCGCCACGGGTTCGCCAGTCCGGTCCTCCACGAGATCCTCCAACAGCCCGGCGAGGTCCTCCACGGCCGCCGGGTCATGAATGTCCCCCAGCAACTCGCACGCAAAAAAGCGCTTCGCCGCCTTCTTGTCCTTCAGGGCAGCCCGAAGAGCCGGCACACAGGGCCTGCCGACCTCGCGAATTTCGTCCTGGGCGGGAATCGCGACGGCCGGGTCGTCCGAAATCGCCTTTTCGAGGAGTGCGGCCGTCTCCTTGTCCCAGTCCGGGGAAGCGGCTTCCTGGGCGCGGCAAAGGAGGGCGAGAAGGGTGAAGGACGCGAGCGTGATCGTGCGCATGGTCATTGTCTCCGGTTCGCTGGCGGAATCCGTCACAACGGCAAGGGGGCGGGAGTCTAAGAGTGAGGCGAGGGACTGTCAAACCGGAAGCGACCGGGAATCGGTTGCGAACCGAAGAGGCGTGCAATATGCTCCGCTGCGATCAGATGCGCGACCGAATCAACCTCGCTTTTGCATCCCTGCTGCTCTTCGGCGTGGCCGTCGTGCAGATTGTCCGGGTGCATACCACTGGCCAAAGCGCCTGGAAGGGCGGCGGGTTCGGGATGTTCGCGACTTCCGACTCCCCGGATGCGCGGATTCTTCGGTGCGTGCTCATCGGAAAGGATGGCGAGCACCGCGTTCCCCTGCCGAAAAAGTTCTCGAAAGCGATCATGCTGACGAGGACTGTTCCCTCCGAGCACAACGTCACCGAGTTATGCCGCGCTGCGCTCGCGCTGGAGTGGGTCCGGGAGGACTATGTAGCCGTGGAGCCGCTGGAATCCCAGCCGTCCAAGGACGATTCGGGGGGCGGCGCCATGCCCGGCGAGGCGACGGGCCGTTCCTCGACGTCGCGCATCGACCAGGCGAACTTGACTTACCGGGCACTGGGAGGCAAGGAGCCTCACCCGCCCGCTGAACTGCTCCTCGAGGTCCAGAAGATACGGCTGGAGGTCTGGCGGATTCGCCTGGATTCAACGGGCACCCGCTTCGAACTCGTTCACCTGCGCTCGGTGACGCTCGCGCCATGACCCTGCCGGAGCAGCTCAAAGCAAAGTTCCAGGGGGCGAAGGCGCTCTGGAACCAGGCTCTCGACCTCGACGGGATGGAGGTAGCGGCGGTCCTGACGCTCGGATTGTTGCTGCTGCACGCCGGGACCTTCTGGTACCTGACGGTCCCGTTGACCGTCATCTGCATCCTCGGTTTTGCCCTCAGGCCCCTGCTTCTGAATTCGACCTACTGGCTGCTCCTCGCCGCGATCGCCGCCTACGGGAATTTCCGCAACTGGTACTCGGTGGACAACCACAAGTTCCTGACGACTTATTGGTGCATCGGGCTCCACTGCAGTCTGCTGACGCGGGACCCTCGGGCGGCCGCGAGCCTGCAGGGCCGCCTGCTCATCGGTCTCAGTTTCGCTTTCGCTTGTTTCTGGAAATTTGCGGCGCCGGATTTCCTCAGCGGGGAATTCTTCAAGTACCAGATGCTTGTCGATCCGCGCTTCGACTGGCTGGCGAGCGTTGTGGCGGGTGTCCCCGTGGCCAGCGCGAACGTGAACGACCTTCGAATTCTGGAGTTGCGTGCCTGGGACGCGACCGCGATCGCGGCCCCCGTGATGGGCGGTCCCCGCCTCGCTCTGACGGCCCAGGTCATGACCTGGTGGACGATCGTGATCGAACTCCTGATCGCGACGGCCTTCCTGGCGCCCGCAAAATTCTTCCTGTCGCGGTGGAAACACCCGCTTCTCATCGCCTTCGTGGTCACGACGTACGCCGTCGCGAACGTCGTCGGCTTCGGCTGGCTTCTGCTCGCCATGGGCGTGGCGAACTGCCCCCAGGAAAACCGCCGCGTCCGGGGCGGCTACTTCGTGAGCTTTGTCTTCATTCACGCCTTCCTTATCCCGTTCCGCAACCTCGGAGTCTGACCGTGAAGGCCTCCGCCGCTTCCCTCGCGCTCGCGGCCGCGGCATGCGTGATGTCGGTCTTCGCGCTCTGGCCGGCGCGCCGCCGGGAAGAGGCACCGCCGCGGAATCTGGATCGGCCCGAAGCGCCCGCGGGAGGGCTCCATGACCCCCGGCTCAGGAAACTGCAGGAGAAAGTCTCAGACCTGGAATTGCGGATCGAGGCGCTTCGAACCGCGAGCGGAAATCCGCAAGCGGAAGACGCGGCCTTGAGGGCTATCGTGCTCGATTCCGCGAGAACTCCCGCCGAGCGCGTTTCGGCCTTCAGAATCGTGAGAAGCCGGTCAGCCGACGGCTGCACGCAAGACATGATTCTCTCGATCCTCGCGCTTCTGCGCTCGAGCGGGGACGCCGCTGTTCGCCTTGAGATCTGCCGTCAATGCTCCGGACTCGGCGCCCCCCAGGTTCGTCACGAGATGCTGGAACGCGTGCGGACCGACCCTGACGAGTGGACCCGCGTGGAAGCCATCGCGACGCTGTCGTCGTGCGCCGGGGAAGCGGATGTCCGCCCGGTGCTCGAAGCCGCGCGGGACAACGATCCGTCCGGTCGTGTCCGGGCCCAGGCGGCGGCGGCGCTGGATCAAGGCGAGCCGAAGTGACCGCAGTTAACGTCTGTCCGACGCGGTCCATCCGTTCACCTCGTTGCCTGTCAAGCTCAGGACACGTAGAATGGCCGCGATGAAAAAAACCTTCCTGACAATCGTCATCATCGCACTCCTCGCCGCAGGCACGACCGTCAGCCTCCTCGTTGCTGGCATCGGACGGCCTGAAATCCCGCAGTTCACCGGGAAATTGTCGAAGAAGGGGATTGAACTGGAACGGAAATGCAAGGAGGCCTTCGACACCTGGAAGGCGCACCAGGACGAGTTCTCACAAAAAAAGAATTTCCGTGCTTTGGGAACGCTCAACGAGACGTTCACGAACCTGTTGGCCGAGGTCAAGGCGCTCAAAGGCGACACGCCTGAAGAAAAGGCTGCGATTCCTCACCTGATGGCAGCCCTGGAACTTTCGATCAATGTCGCAAAGGTCTTCATCATGCACCAGGTGAACGCAAGCCTCGTGAAGCCTGAAAACTGGGAAACTGCGAAGGCAGACGCGAACCAGGCAAACGTCGAGTGGGAGAAGTGGAAGGAAATGACGAAGACACTGTCGCGCTGAGAGCGTAGCAACAATCGGCCCTCTGCCTGGAACCGAGTGGAAGTCGAACCGAGGCAGGTTGAAAGGCCCCCAAAAATCTCATTTGACCCGGCCCTCCCTCGATCCCGTATGATGAGGTTCGCCCGGGGGGGCGTTTGGAGTTCCGCCATGAAGACGTTCGCCTCCGTCGTATTCGGTCTCGCCCTCGCGCTGTCCGCGAACGCGGACATGCTCCAGAAAAAGAGCGGCACGTTCATCGAGGGGAAGATCCTCGAAATCACCGAAAAGGGAGTCCGGATCCAGCTCACCGAAGGCGGCGAAGCGACGATCCCCTTCGACGACCTCGACCCCTTCACGGTCTACAAGATCCGCGACAAGAAGCTGCGCGACTCCGGGAACGCCGACGTCGGCGCGCGATTCGCCCTCGGCCGTTACGCGATGGAGGCCGGGCTGTACGACATCGGGCGCGGCGACATGGAAGCCGCCGTGAAGAAGGACCCGAGCCTGAAGACTGAGGCCGACAAAGTCATCGCCGAAGTCGAGGACCGCGACAGCGCGAACCTCTACGAGATGGGGACCGCGGCGATGAAGGCGCAGGATTATTCCGGCGCGCTCATGAAGTTCCAGACGCTCGTCGATTTCTTCCCGGCCTCGAAGTACGTGGACGAGGCGAAGAAGGCGCTCGCCTCGGCGACCGCGGAGATCGAAAAGGAAAATGCGAAGAAGAAGGAGCTGCTCGACGCGCTCACCAAGAAAAAGGGCGACGCGAAGGCCGTGAAGGTCGAAGAGGGCGTGAAGGGCAAGCTCGACGCGGCCATGCGCGCGTACGACGACGCCCGGAAATTCAACGGCGACGCGCTCGAGTTCGAAGGCAACACGAGCGTCTCGAAGGCCGACAAGAACTGGCGCGCGGCGGAAGCGGCGCTCTTCAGCGCCAAGGACCTGATCATCGAGGTCGCGAGCGCGACGAAGGACGTGGAAGTTCTCGGCCAGGCGAAGAGGCTGGACGCCGAGTGTGACGGGATGCTGGTGGTCGTGTACGGCAACCTGGGCCACCTCTGGGCGGTCGAACGCTACTATAAGGAAGCGACGAAGTGGCTGAACCGGGCGCTGGCGATAGACCCGACCAACCACTTTGCGACTGAGGTGAAGCTGCTGGTGGCAGGGCAGCAGATTCGGCGGTCGTACACGCCGGAGCGGGAAGGTCGGTGACGGACAGGACGGGAACTTACGAAACGCAGTGACAACGGCATAAAAGGTAGAAGGGGACCCCCGGGTCCCCTTCAACTGTTTTCAGGGAGGGTCCATAACTTGATCAGGATTCGGAACTTCGCATTCGCGCTCCTGCTCGCCGCTTCCGTTCACGCGGGAGACATCAAGGTGGCGATGCAGCACCAGACCACCGCCGGTCCGTCCGTCTCGGTCACGATGATGGACGGGACCGACTGGAAGGACGCGCCCTGCGAGAAACTGCTGAAGCTGCCGAAGTTCAAAGGGGCGCAGAAGTGGGGAGAGATCGTGCTCGATGCGGGGACGGACAAGTCGTTCGCGGTTGTGCTGGACGACGCGGGACCGGGCGAGGACCTCTTCTATGTGGACGCCAACAACAATGAAGACCTGACGGACGACGGCGAGCCCGCGAAGCAGTACACGAAGGAAGCGACTTCGCTGGGGAAGTACTGGAAGTTGACGGTTGAGCACGGGAAGAAGACCAGCGAGTACCAGATGTACGTGTACACCTACGAGACGAACAAGAAGGGGTTTTCGGCGTACCGGGGGATGGACTGGTGGGAGGGGAAGGCGACGCTGGCGGGGCAGGAAGTGAAGTTCGCGATCGTGGACATGAACTCGAACGGTCGGCTTGACGACCTTGAGAAGCTGGCGCTCTGCATCGACCACAACGCGGACGCGAAATATGACGGCGAGCAGGACTCCAACGAGCGCTACAGCGGAAACGAGCCGTTCGCGGCGGCCGGCAAGGGCTGGGTGCTGAAGTCGGTGAGCGAGGCCGGCGACGAAGTGGTGATCGCGGAGCACTCGGAGGCGGTTGCGGTCCGTCCGCCGCTTGGCCCGGGGTCGCCCGCTCCGGAATTCACGGGGACGGACAAGGACGGGAACGAGATCTCGCTGGCGTCGTTCGCGGGGAAAGTCGTGCTGGTGCAGTTCTGGACGATGGGATCCGCGGACGTGTCGCTCGCGCTGGACGTGCACAAGAAGGTGTACGAGGCGTACAAGGACAAGGGGTACGTGATCCTGGGGGTCAACCTCGACGCGGATAAAGAGAAGGCGCAGGAGTTCGCGGCGTCTCACACGATGTCGTGGCCGATCGTGTACGACGGCCACATGATGGAAGGGGAAATTGCGAAGCAGTTCCGGCTGTACACGTATCCGCGCCTGTACCTGGTCGACGCGGACGGCGTGATCCGGGACAACAGCATCGCGGCCGCGAACGTCGAGAAGGCCGTCGCGGAGATGCTGTCGGACGCGGACGCTGAACCGCTGACGCCCGCGAAGCCGACGGACCTCGCGGCGTTCCTGCCGAAAGTCGACAAAGGCGACTGGTGGCTCGTGTTTCACCAGCGCCGGTCGGAGACGGACGGCGGCGAGTTCCTCCTTTATATGGTGATGGAAGCGTCGTCGGAGCGGCTCGGGATCATCGTGAGCTCGACCTCCGGCTGGTCGTTCGCGCTGGGCGTCGACCGCGCAACCTGGAACGTCGAGAGCGTCAACCCGACCTTCACCGACTGGGACCAGAAGGCCGAAAAGATCCGGATCGCGCCCGAGAAGGACCGGCGCGTCGACCTGCAGGGCTCGCCTTCGCTCGTGATGCTCCGCCAGTACCCGAACTTCGACGTGCTGTTCCACGCCTTCCCCGGCGGCGCTTCCGGCGTTCTCACTTCGATGACCGAGCAGTCCGCCGCGGCGACGTCGACGGAGTCCGGGCCGCTTTCCTGCGAGGCGTTCGTCGACGCGAACGGCCGGCTGATCGGGAAGTTCAAGGCGACGGTGGACCGGAAAGTCCTGCGCGTGAAGCAGACCTGGGAGCAGGGGCTGCCTTTCCCGCGGCGCGTCACGTACTCGAATTCGATCACGGGCTCGCGCGGCGTCCTCATTCTGTGCCGCGCGGGAAAGAAGGTCGGGCTCGCCTTTCCTGCGGTCCCCGCCGCTCACCGTATCGCCGGAATGGACAGCTCGATCGACGACGTCCCGGTCTCGCGTTGTCCGTCACGCAATTTCATCGGCGAAGACGCGGTCGCCGCGGCCTGCGCGAAGCTGGCGCCCGGGAAACCGTGCCAGCCGCTCGATATGCGAGGAGAGGGGTACTGGAAGCGCGGGGACATCCTGAAGGTCTACTGGCAGGTGCGGTCGATCCCCAAGGTCCTGTCCGGACCCAAGCCCGTTCAGACCGAGAAGATGGTGGAGATCCCCGTCAGCGGGACGTTCATCCTCGAGTGCGTGGACCTCAAGCGCGTCGGCGAAGAGGACCTGATCTTTGTCCAGGCCTACGGCGAAGACACGCGGATGTACTCCTACGACACGAATTACGCCGGCCAGCACGGACAGCAGGGTCGCACGATCGCCGACCTCCTGTCCGGGACCGGGCCGCTCGTGTTCTCCAATCCCGAATACTGGACCGATCCCGACCCGAAGAAAGCGAAGTGGGACCGCGTTTCGTACCTCCGCGGCCGCCGGTACTACGGAGGATACAGCTTCAACTCGGCCTCCACCGGCAAGCAGTGCACCACCTGGATCCTCGCCCTCCGCCGCGACGACCTCTCGCTCCGCGCGGCCTACGGCTACCACCTCGACTCCAACCTCAAGGCCGGCGAGTTCGGCGTCGCAGCCGACCAGTTCAAACACGGCCCCGCGTTCGTCCGGCAGTCGCTTCAGCTCGTCCGCCCCCAGGACTGGATGCTCATCCAGTCGTTCGCGGGGCTCAAGAATGGCGGCGCTAAGGGGAACGTGCTCAACCTCTCGCCGAAAGACGACGGGTTCTTCCGCAATGAAATGCTGAAGGACGAGGACTCCATCACCCAGCTCGTAAAGAACGACAAGTTCTTCTCCCAGTTCGCGGAACTTCTGGCGAAGCGCTCACCGCCTCCCGACGTGAAGAACGGCCAGAAGAAACGGCAGGCCAAGGTCTCGCTGACGGAGCAGGATGTGGCGAAGCTGGAGGGCGGGTTCGCGAACGGAGACTATTCCGGCGTCGTGAGGCGACTTGAAGAAGGGGCGTCCAAGCGCGACCTGACGGTTTTCCGCACGACGAACGGCCCGGGTCTCTGGGTCTACCAGGGCTATGCGGGGACCTTCTCCTGGTGGCGTGAAACGCTGGTCCTGAACTGGAAGGAGGGGTACCTCGCCCGCCTCCGGATGTACATTCCCGTCCCACCCAAGCCCGGGTCCTGAGACGGCTGCGGCGATGAGCTTCTGGTAGAAGCTCCCACCCCGTCGAAGCCGCCCGCGCCGGTCCCCGGAGGTCCAAAGCCCGACCGTGGCAAGGTTCCG